>NZ_BAABJI010000002.1:1500000-1800000 GCF_039543225.1 Mucilaginibacter defluvii | reverse complement strand
TCAGCATACCATAGCCACCGCTGCCGTTAGTGCGTTTTACCACCATTTTGTTGATGTTCTTAAACACGTGTTCGCGCTCATCGCGGTCGCCTAACTGGTAGGTAGGCACGTTTTTTAGTATAGGCTCCTCGTTCAGGTAATACTTAATCATTTGCGGTACATAGGCATAAACGGCCTTGTCGTCAGCAACGCCGTTACCAATGGCGTTCACAATAGCCACATTGCCCTTACGGTAAGCTCCCATAATTCCCGCTACTCCCAGCATACTTGCCGGGTTAAATACCAGCGGATCAAGATAATCATCGTCCACGCGGCGATAAATTACATCTACCTGCTGCAGGCCGATGGTGGTTTTCATGTATACTTTATGATTATTTACCACCAGATCGCGCCCCTCAACCAGCTCAACACCCATCAAACGTGCAAGGGTGGTATGCTCAAAGTAGGCTGAGTTGTATATACCCGGACTTAACAGCACGATGGTTGGGTTATGTATTTGCCGCGGCGAAAGCGCCAGCAGGTTTTTGTATAATATGGATGGATATTCGGTAACGCTGCGAACACCACATTGCGGCAACAGATCAGGAAATAAGCGCTTGGTGATCTCCCGGTTCTCCAGCATATAGCTTACGCCTGAGGGAGTACGCAGGTTATCTTCCAGTACGTAAAAAGTACCGTCGTAATCACGGATCAGATCGATGCCCGAGATATGAATATAAATATCATGCGGAACCTGCAGGTTATACATTTCGCGTAAAAAATGCGGGCAGGAGTAGATGATATCTATCGGGATAATGCCATCTTTGATGATGAACTGGTTACTGTAAACGTCCTTTAAAAAGAGGTTAAGGGCGGTGAGGCGTTGCTTTATGCCGCGCTCAACAAAGGCCCATTCCTGCGCGGTTATAATGCGTGGGATAATATCGAAAGGGAAAATCTTTTCAATACCCTCACCGCTGTTGTAAACCGTAAAGGTGATACCCTGGCTCATAAAAAGGCGTTTGGCCAGGTCTTCTTTTTTATTCAGATCATCAGCGGATTCACGCGAAATGTAGTCGATTACCTTGCGATAGTGATCTCTGACACTTGAATTTTCGCCGTACATCTCGTCCCAAACGCCATTTATGGGATTGTATTTATTAAAATAAGTTGATTCAACCATAAAGATGTAAAAGACGAATATTTATTTTATGATATTTTAAATAATCTGATGTAATTTATAAATCAATTTTAACAAAATGGAATTAAAATTTAGATATATAGCAAAAAATGTGGTTTGAAGATCATTCGATGCGTGGTTATATTATTTATAAAACGATCTTAAACAAAAAAGCCGACCATTGGTCGGCTTTTTTAGCGTAGCACTATGACTATTAGTTTTCAGCAATTACACGGTAGCGTAAAGTAAGCGCGGTTGAGCCTGACACGTAAATGGTATAGATTTTACCGGCTTGTACTTTAGTATCCAAATCAAGTACGGCATTGGCCTGACCGGCAGCGTACAAGTACATTTTGGTATTCGCGTCAACTTCTTTATAAGTTGTTACAGCTTTGTAAGCTACATCAGTAAAAAGTTTACTGGTAGCGCTTACACCTAAATCAACATTGCTTTGTACAGCTGATGCCAGGTGGATAAAACGAACTTTTGCTTTACCTGCTGTTGGCGCTTTGCGGTCGTCTTCAGCTACCACGTAAGTTTTAGCATCGGCGTTGCCGGCATAGTACAAGCTGTAATATTTGTCGTCGTCCAGATCAACGTTGAATGATACGTTGGCAGATGATGAACCTACGTTGCGGAATTGGACGGTTTTGTTATCGCCTGATGCAGTTTGGATATAGTTTGAAGTTTCGCCATAGGCTACAGCCGATGTGTTCAGTTTGGTACCACCAACATAAACCTCTTGCGAAAGCGAACCCTCAACCGCATTGGTTATACGTACAGATGCGCTGTCGGTGTCCACATTCTCGTCGTCATTTTTATCGCATGAGGTGAATGACACAGCTGCAAGTATTACACACGACAGTGAAAGGATTTTAGCGTTTCGTAGTTGATTAAACATTTTCATAGTTGTAAAGATGATTTGTATATAACATTAATTTAACATCATTACTATGGCAATCTATATTCCAATAAGATAATATGCTTGTTTTAGAGGTTATTATATATTTTTTAATAAATATCGCCTGTACGCTTAACTGAACAACCTGTAGGTGTAACTGAACTTTTTCATCAAATTTTCATATAAAAAAAGCGCCTCTTTTTTAAGAGGCGCTTTTTATGATTTATACTATTAAATATTATTCTGCATGATCGTGCACGCGTTCTTCGCGGAACAATTTGGCGCTGAAGTAATCATTATTCATGCGGCCGATGTTGGTCAGGCTGATCTCCTTAGGGCACTCGGCTTCGCAGGCACCGGTATTGGTACAGTTACCAAAACCTTCTTCGTCCATTTGCGCCACCATTGATTGTACGCGGCTCCAGCGCTCTGGCTGGCCTTGCGGCAACATGCCCAGCTGCGAAATTTTGGCTGATACAAACAACATAGCCGAAGCATTTTTACAGGCCGCAACGCAGGCGCCGCAACCGATACAGGTTGCTGAATTAAACGCTTCATCCGCAATTACTTTAGGGATAGGTATCTCGTTGGCATCAGGCACACCACCTGTGTTGATAGATACATAACCACCGGCTTGCTGTATACGGTCAAACGCTGAACGGTCAACCGCTAAATCCTTAACCACCGGGAATGCGGCTGCACGCCAAGGCTCAATCGTAATGGTTTCACCATCTTTAAACGAGCGCATGTGAAGCTGGCAGGTAGTAATAGCACGCTTAGGGCCATGCGGACGGCCGTTGATATACAGCGAGCACATACCGCAAATGCCCTCGCGGCAATCATGGTCAAAGTATATAGGCTCTTCGCCTTTTTTGGTAAGGCTTTCGTTCACCACGTCAAGCATTTCAAGGAATGACATGTCTGGCGAAATACCTTCAGCCTTGTAGGTCACAAACTTACCTGAGGTTTGTGCATTTTTTTGGCGCCAAACTTTAAGCGTCAGGTTCATATTTCCGTTACTCATCTTTATTTAGATATGAGATGTGAGATATTAGATTTGAGAATTACTGTTTCAACCGTTGTTGAAAAGCATAGTTCATTTTCTGTAGCTCTTCAATTTGTTTTAACAGATCATCTTTCAAATCATCTTCAATTAAATTTAATCTATTTGAAATAACTAACTGAGTTTGCAATTCATAAGATGAGCCGTTGGCGATACCTAAAAAATTACAGAACTCTTTATTAGAGTTTCTACCGGCACCTTCGGCAATGTTTGATGGAATTGATACTGCCGCTCTTCTTGATTGGCTTGTTAAGCCAAACCTTTCATCAGCAGGGAACGTAGCAGTGGCTTTGTATACCTCTACAGCTAAATCAATAGCTTTATTCCATATTTTCAATTCAGTCAAATTATGCATAGCAGGTGGTTTTTTGATATTAGTAAGAGGTGGTTTATCTCACATCTCAAATCTAATATCTCAAATCTTACTTATAGCTCCTCTGTGTTAACTTAACATTTTCAAAAATCAACTCTTCTTTATGCAGTTCTTCGGGCTGGTTTTCACCTTTAAACTCCCAGGCTGCTGCAAAAGCAAAGTTTTCGTCGTCGCGCAGCGCTTCACCTTCTTCGGTTTGCGATTCCAGGCGGAAGTGGCCACCGCATGATTCCCGGCGCATTAACGCGTCGTCTATCATCAATTCGCCAAGCTCAATAAAGTCAGCTACACGGCCGGCTCTTTCAAGCGCGGCGTTAATCTCTTCATTTTCGCCGGTTACAATAGCATTCTTCCAGAAATCGGCCTTAAGCGCCTGTATCAATCCTTTAGCTTTTGTTAAACCTTCTTCGGTGCGCGCCATGCCGCAATACTCCCACATAATGTGACCAAGTTCACGGTGGTATTCAACCACGGTTTTGTTGCCTTTAAGCGAAAGCAGCTTATTTATGTACGCAAGCACATCCTGTTTGGTTTGCTCAAATGCGGGGTGGCTTTTATCAACCGGTTTCGGGCCGATGGTTGCCAGGTAATCACCCAGTGTATAAGGGATAACGAAATAACCGTCAGATAAACCTTGCATCAAAGCTGAAGCACCAAGGCGGTTAGCGCCATGGTCAGAGAAATTACACTCGCCTAAAGCATATAAACCAGGTACGGTAGTACTCAGGTTATAATCAACCCAAAGGCCGCCCATGGTATAGTGTACTGCCGGGTAAATACGCATTGGTTGAGTATACGGATCTTCAGCAGTGATCTGCGCGTACATATCAAAAAGGTTACCGTATTTGGCGGCTACGGTTTCCTGGCCTAAACGTTTAATAGCGTCGGCAAAATCAAGGAATACAGCAAAACCTGAAGTGCCTACACCTTTGCCTTCATCGGCCATTTCTTTAGCGTTACGTGATGCCACGTCTCGCGGTACAAGGTTGCCAAATGCCGGGTATTTTCTTTCCAGGAAGTAATCGCGGTCATCTTCCTTAACATCGCTCGCTTTTATTTTACCTGACCGTAATTGCTCGGCAATTTCTACGGTCTTAGGTGCCCATACACGTCCGTCGTTACGCAATGATTCAGACATCAGCGTAAGCTTTGACTGGTGATCGCCGCTAACCGGGATACAGGTAGGGTGAATTTGCGTGTAGCATGGGTTAGCAAAGTACGCGCCGCGCTTGTGTGCCCTCCAGGCCGCGGTTACGTTTGAACCGATAGCGTTTGTTGAAAGGAAAAATACGTTGCTGTAACCACCGGTACATAATAATACCGCATGGCCGGCATGGGTATCAATTTCACCGGTTTTAAGGTTACGGGTAACAATGCCTTTGGCCTGGCCGTCAACAACAACCACGTCAAGCATTTCGTGGCGGGTATACATTTTAACCTTGCCATTATGTATTTGGCGGTTGAGCGCTGAATAGGCGCCTAAAAGTAATTGCTGCCCCGTTTGGCCGCGGGCGTAGAAGGTACGTGATACCTGCGCGCCACCAAATGAACGGTTATCCAGCAAACCACCGTATTCGCGGGCAAAAGGCACACCCTGTGCCACGCATTGGTCAATAATATTTACTGATACCTCGGCCAAACGGTGAACATTAGCTTCACGGGCACGGTAGTCGCCACCCTTGATAGTATCGTAAAATAAACGGTAAACACTGTCACCGTCGTTCTGGTAATTTTTAGCCGCGTTTATACCACCCTGCGCAGCAATGGAGTGTGCACGGCGGGGGCTATCCTGAAAGCAAAACGCGGTAACGTTATAGCCCAGTTCGGCCAATGTAGCCGCTGCCGATGCGCCTGCCAAACCGGTACCTACAACTATAATATTGTACTTACGCTTGTTGGCCGGATTAACCAGCTTCAGGTTAAATTTATGCTTGCTCCATTTTTCGGCCAGCGGGCCATGGGGAATCTTAGCATCTAAAATCATCTCTTACAATTATATTTTGACAAGCCTCGCGGCTCCATCTTATCAACAATAAACCTTATCCAAAGAAAAAATAGTAAACGGGCATTGCCGCAAAACCAAGCGGAATAATCACCGCGAAAAACCATGTGCCGATAAAGTAAATCAACGGTTTGTATTTGCGGTGTATCCAGCCCAGCGTATGGAACGCGCTTTGAAAGCCGTGCAGCAGGTGGAATGATAACGCGCCTAACGCAATTACATAAAAGGCCACGTACCACCATTGTTTAAAGGCGACTTCAACCGTCTGGTTCAAATCCTTAGCTACCATGGTTTCAATGCCGCCCTCGGTAAATACAGCGTATTGATAATCGCCCGGAGGTAGGTCGCGTGCCGAGATTTGTTTGCCGGTTACCAGGTCGGTTTTGTATTCCTTAAACGGAATAACGTGTGTGCTTTTACCGGCGAAATCATCCTGGTGGTATTTAAACCAGAAGTCTTTCATGTGTATCACAATGAAAAGAAATAGGATTGAACCCAGCAGCCCCATGTTTTTTGATGACCATGAAACCGGTGATTTTGGCGCCGAAGCGTAGCCGATTGGGCGGGCTTTACGGTTGTTTACCGTTAAAATAATAGCATAAATTGTATGCACCAGGATAGACAGGTATAGCAGGTACGACACTACCCTTATCGGCGGAAAATGCGTCATGAAGTTGGCATAGGCGTTAAATGCCTGGCCGTTATCATGCTTAAATAATGCAAGGTTACCGCTTAGGTGAACAATTAGGAAAGTACACAAAAACAAGCCTGTTAAAGCCATGATCAGCTTCTTGCCCAGCGACGAGTTAAAGGTTTGTTTAAATTCGCTCATTATGAAGTTTTAATTATTTCGGCAAAAGTATCTATTAAATAACAAAACCATGTAAATGGTTCTGACATAATCAGGGTTTATAAGTTATTTAGAAACAATCTAAGCACTCATTTGGTTACACTGATTTTACATACATAAAGGTATATTCGCCCCTTTACATTAATAGTTATGAAATATTTAAACCTATTACTTATTACAATGCTGATTGCCGGTTGCAACCGTGCCGACCGTATAGAGATTGATGGAACCTCGCCGGGTATTAAAAGCGGTGTTTTTGGTATTGTTGATGTGTTGAACAAGCCTGTTTATGGCGATAATATCGTGGATGGAAAATTCAGAATAAACGAGATTTTGGAGTACCCGGGTTATTACCAGATCAAGGTGACCAATATGCTTGATAATAAGTTAACCCATATACCTTATGAAGTGTACCTGGAAAATGGTAAATACAATATCGAGATAAACGGTAACGACCTGACCAAGTACCCGAAGATCAAGACAGAATCAAAAATACAGAATGAACTTACCGCTTATTATACCCTCGCTAATGAGTTGGTTGCCGATGTTGCCCAAAAGGTAAAGGAGGAGCGAGCGTTTTTAAAAAGCAGCGCCGGGAAGAGCCTTGAAGGTACGGCCTACCTCGCACGGGTTGATAAACTGAAGGAGCTACAGGATCAGCAAACGGAGGTAGAGGCTTCGGTTATTGAAAAGTTTATCGAAAAATATCCGAAAAGCGCTATAGCTGCCCACTTCATAAAAAATGCCGATTACAAAAGCGACCCGGTTAGGTATTACGCGCTATATAATAAATTGAGCGATGAAGCTAAAGATTCCGAGGAAGGCAAAGAGGTAGGCGGCAAACTATCCGGCCTGGCCAAACTGGTACCCGGCCAAACCGCGCCCGACATTTACGGGACGGATATAAAAGGAAAAGCTTTTGACCGTAACGCGTTTAAAAACAAAAAAATTATTTTGATTGATTTTTGGCGTGCCGGCAACGAGGTGAGCAGGCAAAACCATTTGCAAATGAATAGCAAATTACTCTTTCAGGTAAATAATGATCAGGCTTTCGGCATCATTAGTATTGACCTGGATGAGAACAAAGAATACTGGTTGAAGGCGATTAAAGAAGATGCCATGAAGTGGCCGCAGTTTTCAGATCTGAAAGGTAATGAATCAAAAAACGCAGAAGCCTGGGGCATAAGCCGCGTGCCAACTTACTATTTGCTTGACGGTAACTGGAAAATATTAAAGCGCGATATTCCTTACAACGATATATCATTTGAGATAACCGATTACCTGGAAAAGAAATAGCATGGTAAAATTATGGGGCTTTGATAATGTGCCGGCAGAGCGGTTGCAGCAACTTGCTGATAATTACAATATAGCCCGTAACCTGCGGGATATGTTTCCGCACCCTTATGTTATTACTGATGCCGAAGAGTTTATACAATGCGCTATTGATGGCAGCATACCTCATGTGTTCGGTATTTTTAATGAGGATGAATTTATTGGCGTTGGGGGCATAACCGTTAAAACGGATATTCACCGTAATAGCGCAGAGATTGGCTATTGGTTAGGCGAACCCTATTGGGGAAAAGGCTACGCTACCGCAGCGGTAAAGCTGTTGACGGACTATGCCTTTAACATTGGCCTGGTCCGCGTATTTGCTGGTGTCTTCGCGCATAATAAAGCATCGCAGCGGGTGCTTGAAAAGGCAGGCTATACACTTGAGGCAGTGCTGCGATCAGCCATAACCAAATACGGTGAAGTGTTTGATGAGCATTTATACGCGATCGTCAAGCGTTAAGCCCGGCATCCTGATAAAACACAAAGGCATTTACCAGTCAGTAAATGCCTTTGCTGTTAAGGGTTATATTAGATTAATGGGTTATTACTCAGACCGAAGATTTTTTATCGGGTTTACCAGCGCGGCACTTACTGCCTGCCAGCAAACGGTAACCAATGCAATAACTATAACCATTATGCCCGATACGGCGAATATATCCCAGCTGAGTTTAACGCGATATACATAATCTTCTAGCCATTTGTTCATGGCCAGCCAGCCTATCGGTATGGCGATGATCAATGAAATTAACACCAGTTTCAGGAAATTGCCGGTTAGCAAAGCGAGCAGGTTACCTACCGATGCACCCAGCACCTTGCGGATGCTTACTTCCTTACTGCGCTGCTCGGCCATAAAAGCGGCAAGGGCAAATAAACCGAGACAGGCAACCACAATGGCCAGTATAGAAAAGCCTGTAAATATATATTGCGTGCTCTGCACATCGCTGTACATGGCGGCGTAACGCTCGTCCAAAAAGTTGTAGCGCATGGCCTGATGCGGCTGAAATTTTTTCCAGGTGGCGGTTATGGCGGCAAGCGCGGCCTGCATATCGGCACTCTTTACTTTGATGGATACCATGCTGTTGCTGTTGCCCAGTATCATTACCATAGGGTCAACCTGCTGCTTTATCGATTCATAATTAAAATCATCAATAACGCCGATAATAGTTAGATGCTCACCGCCATTGGTAATCACCTTGCCCAGCGGGTCTTTATAACCCAACTGGTTAACCATCGCTTTATTAACTATCGTAGCCTGCGAATCGGTAGGCATATCTGTGCGGAAATTACGGCCGGCTACCAGTTTCATGCCCATTGTGGCCAGATAATTTTCATCAATAACCCAGTGCTGTGTACGTATAGGCGGGTCTTCCTTTTCACGGCCCTCTTTAAAAAAGGAGTTGCCATTGCGTTTGGTTCCGCTTACCGGTAAAAAGTCGCTAACGGTTACGTTTTTTACAAAAGGCAGGTTAAGTAGTTCGCTTTTAAAGGATGCGGTTTGCGGGCCTAATGCATCCGCACCTTCAATGGTTACCACCTGCTCCTTATCAAAACCGATTTTGGAGTTAAGTATATACTGCATCTGCTTGTAAATAACCGCCGTGCCGATAATCAAAACAATAGATACTGTGAACTGAAATATTACCAGTCCGCTGCGCAAACCGGAATTACGGGTACCCATGCTCAACGCACCTTTAAGCGTAGTGGCAGGTTTAAAGTAGGAGAGGTAAAAGGCCGGATAAATTCCCGCTATTAAGCCGATGATAAAAGCGCTTGTTACCAATGCCGGGAGCAGCCACCACTCCGTCCATGGCAGGGTAAGCTGTGTTCCGGCCACCTTATTAAACGCTGGTAATGTTATTGCGGTAAGCGCTATCCCTAAAATGAAGGAGAAAAAGCTGTATAGCAGCGACTCCGTTAAAAACTGCCTGATCAGGTTGGCCCTTGTTGAGCCGATAACCTTGCGTACGCCCACCTCGCGCGCACGGTTGGCAGACCGCGCGGTCGACAGGTTAAGAAAATTGATACAAGCCAGCAATAGTATAAACCCGGCTATCCCGGCAAAAAGCCATATAAAACGGACATCGCCATGTTTAATATCATTCTCATCAATATTGTATGAGTTAAGGTGGATATCGGTTACCGCTTGCAGTGAGAGTTTCGCGTTTTTCCTGATCTCTTTCACGTTGCTGCGCCCTCTTTCCTTCATAGTCGGGATGATGTATTTGTCGAGGATGCCGGCGGTCATTTTTTTATTGAAAGCGTTAACATCAATGCCTGGGCGCATTTGCACATAAATACCGTAGTTGCTCGCATACCAGCTTTCCTGTTCGCCATCCCAAAAGTTTAGTCCGGCTAACGATATAAAACCTTTAAACTGCATGTGCGCGTTTTCAGGGAAATCGCGCATTACGCCGCCAATCATCAGCGGTACCTTGGTATTGTTGTTAAATATTAGCGCTTTGCCTACCGGGTTTTGGCCCGGAAAGTATTTATCGGCCAGGCTTTTATTGATTACTACCGAGTTGGGATTACGCAACGCGGTAAGCTTATTGCCGTAAACCATTTTTATGTCCAGTATGTCAATTACAGAGGTGTCGGCAAAGCAGAATCCATCCTCATAGGTATTGTTAACCTGATCGGTACGGCGTATCTGGTTTTCGGTGCCGCCAAAAAGTTTGCTATGCAGTATGCGGCCGGCTTTTTTTACTTCCGGAAAATCGTTCACCAACGCCTTTGCCATGGGCGGCTGGAAGCTGATACCACGGAATGTGGTACCGTCAACCTTTAATTCGCCAACAATGCGGTAAACATTGTCTTTATTGGCGATGTCCTGGTCGTAGCTGGTTTCGTTGCGTATATAAAGCGATATTAATATGCAGGCGGCAATGCCTATAGCGAAGCCGCCGATATTGATAGCGGCGTACATTTTTTGCTTTTGCATATTGCGAAAAGCGATCTTCAGGTAATGTGTTATCATGATAATGGCTGATAAATGTTTTAAATTATTCAATCAGACGGTCAGCTATAAATGGAATAACCAAGAGTATGCCATGTAAATAAAATACTAATAATCAATTGTTTATGCTTGTGTAAGCGCAGCTGGGCGTTCGGTTTCGTTACACCCGGTGTTCGCTAATGTTTATCAATTGTTTAATGTTAGCTATGCTGATATCAGGTAAATGGCACTATATTTAAATATAAACCGTTAATGTATTACCGTGCTCAAAAAAACAATATTTTTTATAACCATACTATTGTGTGCTGTTTCGGCACAGGCGCAAACGGTTGATACTGCCGCTGTATTTGATAAGTATCTTGATTTAAACATGGCGATGTTTGAGGGTAATGCAGACAATGCCGAGCGCATTGCCGAGAACATTATGGCAGACACGGTTGCTTTGCCTCCAAAGGCGCGTACTAATTATTATAACATATTAGGTAAGCTTTACGAGGAACGCCATCCGGCCGAAGCTAAGGTTTATTATGAGCGGGTTTTGGCGCATATGCCTGATTTTTATGTGGCGCATTTGGCCTTAGGGTATATTTATTTAAAGGAAGCCGAAGAAGCCGAAAAGAAAAAACAATCCGACCCGACAACCGCCAATAAGTGGGCTTATATTAATTCAGCTAAAAAAGCCATCGTACATCTGGAAAAGGCGCAGGCCTGCGACCCTAACGACGACACGTTGAACGGCATAACATCGCTTTACAAAAAATTGAATGACACCGCAGGTTTGGCGAATTTAAAAACACGCTTAGCTTCGTTATCAAATAACTGTATAGACCTGCTCGAAACGCAATAATCAGAGGCGGATAGCTTTGCCCTGTTGCGGAAAGATCAGGTTCAGGCCAAATGAATTTTGTTGTTTGAGTTGCTGCATTAATTTCCTGATGTTTTTCTCTGGCGGCTTTACGTGGGTTACTATCAGGTTAAAGTTTTTGAGTTTGCCGGTACCGGTGTAGCTCTCCAGCACGCTCATTTCCTTCATCAGCCAGTTAGGGGTGAGGTGGCCGAACAGGCTTTTGTCCGGCTGTTCATTCGGGTATGATACTTCGATCATGATAGCCTTTAACTGCTCTTTATTGATCAATGGTGCAACGGCCTGCCATAGTTCGCGCAACCGTGTGCTTTTCTCAACTTCATCAGGGCCGGTATCGCCCAGGTAAAGCAGGTAAGCATCGTTGCTTTTTACAAGATAGGCGGCCCCTGTTAAATTTGAATGGCTCAGCGGGAATACCTGCACTGTAAGCCCGGTGCCATCAACGGTTACCGGCTTTTTAGGTTCCATGGGTTTATAACTGTATTTTTTTAACTGTGGCTTTTGGCCTTCATCAGTAAAGTTAGCCCAGCTTTCCCAGGTAAAGTAGTGTGTTTTAAGTGTTTCAAGACATGATGCCAATCCATAAATGTTTTTGGTGCTGTCTTCGGGCGAATTAATGATCAATCCTGAAACATGGTCCAGGTGCGCGTGCGATATGAAATACCCCTTAATGTATTGCTTCAATACCTTTTCGGCGGATACTTTAAAAGTATGTTTGCCGATGGCTTTTTCGATACCATAGTGAAGTGTACCTGCATCTAAGCAGATGTAACCGTTGCTGCCGGTAGCGCCAACCATATAAGCCGAAAGGTTACTTTCGTCAATACCGCCCTTTATGCCTAAAGGCACTATATAAAAAGCAGATTTTTTTGTTTGCGCCCCGGCAGATAACGCCAGCGATAAACATAAAACCAATAACCTTGAAAATTTAAACGGCATAACCTTAATGTTGATGCGCAAAACTACATCAAAGCTTGCAAAAATTTATTCGGTTTTCATTTCCTTTTGCGCCTGGGTGTCGTACTCATAATCGCCGCCGAGCAGGTAACCCCAAGGTTTAAGGCTTGGTACACGGTCAAAAATTATCTTGAATATGGCTATAACCGGTATAGATAAAAACATGCCTGAAAGGCCCCATATCAACTCGCCGATGATAATGCCGATAAAGGTGATTAAAGCATTGAGCCGCACTTTTGAGCCAACTATAATCGGCAGCAAAATATTGGCATCTAAAGCATGTATACCTACTACTGATATGGCTACGGTAACCGTTTGTTCAATACTGCCGGTAGCAAAGGTTACAATGGTGCTCAATAACAAGGCTGTGAAAATGCCAATGTATGGGATGATATTAAACAACCCCACCAATATGCCAAGTAATACGGCGTATTTAATGTTGAATATCCAGAACACGGCGCAGGATATGCCGGCAACAACAATCATTTCCAATATCAGGCCCACAATATACTGGCGTAATATCACTTGAATGTTCTCCACGATATCCGTTACTACGGCTGAGTTATCTTCGCTGAAAACGTGAACCACGAACCGGAAGAGCAACCGGCGATAAAACAGGATGAAAAAGGTGAATATCAATATAAATATGTAGAACAACAGCAGCGAAGATACGGCCCCGAATGTTGTACCTAACACTACCGTACCCGACTCCATTATTTTCTGTGTCGTATCGTGCACGTAGTTCATCTGCTTATCAGTATTGATATGGAACGAGGTTTCAATCCATCCCTGTATGCTGGCTATGGATTGGGTGATCTGCGTTTTTAGCATAGGCCAGTCTGACGCTAAAGATGATATTTGCGAACCAACCAGGTAACCCACCAGACCAATAAAGCCCACAAATAAAATAATGGCGGCAAATGATGACAAGCTGCGCGGAAACCTGAGCTTGCGCTCCATAAAATTGGCGACGGGCAGTAACAGTACGGCAAATAAGAAACCGAACATCAACGGGTCAAGTATTTCTTTACCCAAAATAATCAGATAGCTTAGCGCTATAATGCCTATAAGTACCAGCGCAAGGCGTTCGTAAAAAGGGGTAAGTAGTTTTTTGCTTGTCATAATCAGGGTAATGTTATGTGGCTAACAGCGGTTTATGCAATATGTTTTCCAACAATACCCTCGTGCTTGCATTATCCTTATAGCTATTTAGAATGTTAATACACAAGCGGTTTCGCGCGGATAGCGGAAGCTTAACCTATATCAAAATAATTATTGCGCGTTCAGTAATATTCGCAGATATGCCGGATAGGACGCTGAGCCGCCCGCCGTAAGGCTGTCGCCAATGCAAACCACTACACTATAGCTTCCCTTAGGTAAATTATCCTGAATAAAGCGGTTAACCTTAGCGGCAATAAATTGCCGGCCATCAACAGTAAGGTGTATGCCATCAGGCTTGCCGGGATTGTTGGCACTATTATAAAGCATACTTGATTTATCGGCGCTGGGTGTTCCCGCGTCTTTAAATGCCTGGTTAATGTTTAAATAATAACAATTGAGCTTTTTACCAAGCGAATCAATTATTGAGGTGATCGTATCGGTTCGGCCGTTCTTAAAATTATCAGGCAAGCCAATCACTTCGGTTCCTCTGGGTGGCGGGCTCATCAACAATACTTTTGCGCCTGATTTTTTTATCCTGTTTATAACAATGCTAAGGTTATCTGCAAACTTTTTGTAAGCAACCTGCCTCGAAACATCATTAGTGCCTATCATAACAATAGCCAGATCGGGGTTCGATTGTAGCGCCGTATCAATACGTATCACAACGTCGCTTGCTTTATTGCCGCCAATGCCCTGGTTAATAACCGTAATCTGATTTGTTTTACGACAAGATGTTAAAGCCAGTAACAATGCAATAAAGCACCACTTGATCATGATTGAAAATTTATGTTCTTAAATATAATAATTGTCGCCAAGTATTTCAAATACATCTACGATGACTGTAAATGCGGGCTGCGCAAATTTTTTCTTTTCCTTCGGATTTAATCGGCTGAAAATATCATATACCGGTTAAAATTTTAAACATCAAGTTGTTAATTAATAGTTATTATTATCTGAAATTAATCTCAGTTGATAAAAGGTTTTAATTGTAACCTTATTTTTACAATATGTGTATTTATCTGTAAATAAATCGGTTTACCAACAAAAAAATGTTTTACAGAGAATTTGTTGAGCATTTTCTAATTGTTGAAATATAATAAAGTTGTACTTAAAAAAATAATGCTTTAGGTTAGAGCCGATTTAAGCTATACTTTGGCATGTTCACCACAGGGCATGCGCAATATTACCTTGTAAATTTATTTTATGAAAGCCATTTTTAAACGAGCGGAAGTGCGTCCGCGTGTAAAAAATTGCACTACCAACCAGGGGCCACCTCTGAAAAAACTAACCCTTTTTCTGGTACTCTTTATCAGCAGCATTTTATCGTTACCGGCGTTTGCGCAAAAACAGGTAACCGGTACTGTTGTTGATAAACAAAAGCTGCCGTTACCCGGTGCAACAGTAAAAATTAAGGGCACCACAACCGCTGTCGCGTCTGACATGAATGGTAAATTTACCATCAGCGTGCCGGGAGACAATGCCGTTCTTACAGTCTCATCAATCGGTTTTACCTCAAAAGATGTACCTGTGGGTGCACAAAACAATTTGAGTGTAACCCTGATTGAAGAATCTCGCGGCCTGAACACCGTAGTAGTAGTAGGTTACGGCGCGCAAAAGAAGGGCGAGATTACCTCGGCTACCGGGCATGCTGACAGCTCTGACTTCAGGCAAAGCGGTTCGCGCAATGCGCTCGATCTTGTACAGGGTAAAATTGCCGGTTTGCAAATTACCCGTGCAGGCGGCTCTAACCCTAACTCAGGCGTAAATATACAGCTACGTGGAGTTACCTCTATAAACGCTCCGCAAACACCGCTTATTGTTATTGACGGTATTCCGGGCGGTAACCTGGATCTGTTGCAACAGGACGACATTGAGTCGATAGACGTATTAAAAGACGGATCAGGTGCAGCCATTTACGGCACTAACGCCAGTGCAGGTGTAATTTTGGTAACCACTAAAAAAGGCAAAGCAGGCCCCCCTCAATTTAGCTATTCAAGTTACTTGCGTAAAGAATACCTCGCGCGTATCCCTAAATTTCTGAACGCTGACGAGTTTAGGCAAAAGCTTGCTTCGGGAGAGATAAAAGGTACGGATTATGGAAACTCTAATGATTTTTTTGATCAGTTGGTAAACCATGGCAACCTTTCGCAAAATCATAACCTCGCGTTACAGGGCGGAACTGATAAAAGCAACTACCGCGCAAGCTTAAATTACAGAAACCTGGACGGCTTCGCGAAAGAAAACACCCGTACTGAGTATACCATACGTTTAAGTTTAAACCAAAAGGGTTTTAACAATCGTTTAAATACGCAGGTTAACCTTGCTACCAACTTTAACCGTGCTAATTTACTTGGCGGCGGCGGATGGGAAGATCAGCTGATGAGAAATCCAACGCTATCAAACTATAATCCTGACGGAACTTGGTACTTTGAGAACACAAGTACAAACCAATTGGCACGGTTGAGCCAGGAAACAAACAAGCGTCAGCAACAAACCACTTCAGCCGATGCTAAAGCCGAGTTTGAATTTATTAAAGGTTTAACGGGCGCCGCGTTTATTTCTTACCAGCGCAATAGCTATGTTGATGGTATTTACAGAACCCTGGCCAGCGAATTCTCATTGGAAAATGATGTTTTTAAAAACGGTGGTTATGCGCAGCGTTCAACCTTTTTGGAGCAAAACTTAGCTTTTGAGCCTACTATTAATTATACGCGGTCATTCGGCGATCATAGCCTAAAAGGTGTTGCGGGTTATAGCTATCGTTATAATCAAACCGAAAACTTCAGCGCGTTTAACTATGGTTTCCTGAATGACAACTTCGAGGAGAATAACCTTGGGGCCGGTAATCAGTTAGCGGCGGGCAAAGCAGGGATGTCGAGCAACAAAGAATCTGATAAACTTATCGCATTTTTTGGCAGGGTGAATTACTCTTATAAGGATAAATACTTATTGCAATTCATACTTCGCCGGGAAGGCTCAACCAAATTCGGCAGGCTTAACAAATGGGGAAATTTTCCTGCGGTTTCTGCAGGCTGGGCAATCAGCCAGGAAAGTTTTATGGAGAACGTAAAGTTTGTAAATTACTTAAAGCTTAGAGCTGGTTATGGCCAAACGGGTAACTCGGGTGTTAACAGGTATACCAGCGACGTTTACTTAGGTACAGGTGGCGTATACCTTTATCCTGACGGGCAGTACCGCGAAACTTACGGTCCTAACAACAACCCCAACCCTTACCTGCGTTTTGAGCGTAAAAAAGAGTTAAACATAGGTGCTGATTTTACCTTATTTAACAACAGGTTGAGCGGTAGCTTGGATTTATTTAACAGGGTGACAGATGGCTTGTTAGACACTTATACCACGCCTCAGCCACCATATGTACGTAGTTCAATCTATGCTAACATCGGTCAGATGTCTGCAAAAGGTGTGGAACTTGCTTTGAGTTTTGCGGCAGTTAAGTACAAAGATTTTAGCTGGAATATTGACGCGACAGCCAGTACTACCAGAAACAAGTTGGACAAATATTCTGATGATATTTTCGCTATTGATTACCGTTCATTTGGTGATATTGGTGGTTACGGCGCGCTTGGCCAGGCAATACGTACTTATGCGGGCGGAGCTATCGGCGAGTTCTGGGGTAAAAAGTTTGCCGGATTTACTGAAGATGGCAAATGGCTGTTTTACAATCGTAATGGCGAAAAGGTACGTAATGACCAGATCAACAACTCATTTGATAAAAACGTAACTGATTACCAGAAATTGGGTAATGGTATACCTAAATATTACGCATCGTTAACTAACACATTCAAGTACAAGGGTTTTGATATGCGGATATTTATGCGCGGAAAATTTGATTACAAAATACTGAATACTACAGCTATATCATACGGTAATAAAGTAACCGGATCAAACTTACTTTCTGACGCATTTACAAAATATGCCGAAATCAATGATACTTACATGTACTCAGATTATTACCTTGAAAATGGGTCATATTTAAAAATTGATGAGGTAACGCTTGGTTACACATTTAAACTGAAGTCAAAGCAAATACGTTCACTACGTGCCTACCTAACCGGCCAAAACCTGGTAACCTTTACCAGCTATAGCGGTAATGACCCGGATTTTGTTAGCGACGCAGGCACTGGCCCAAGTATAGATGCCCGCGGCCCATATCCAAGTACGCGTTCATTCATATTAGGTGTAAACTTTGGATTTTAATTAAGAAGTAAACATGAAAACATTATACAAAAAACTGGCGCAGGCTTCATGCCTTACTGTGTTGCTTAGCGCTGCTGCCTGTACAAAGCTTGATGAAACGGCTTACAGTCAGATCCGGAGCGACGATTTTTTTAACAATAAAAATGAGGTTATATCAGCGGTTTTAAGGCCGTATACACATGCTAACGCGTGGGCAACACCATCAGGACAGGACGGTTGGTGGAGGCCTTCAGAGCTTTCTGCCGATCAGTTAGCCTGGCCAACCAAGGGCCGTCATGGCGAAGATGGCGGTAAATGGAAACGTCTGCATTATCACACCTGGACAAATGATGAAGGAGGGTTAAACAATGCCTGGTCGTTAATGTACTGGGGCGTTGGCCTATGTAATATAGCGATACAATCAATTGAAAAGGTAAATGGGCCTGCTATCGGCTTAACTGAAGTGGAAAAAGCCGGTTACCTGGCCGAGTTGAAGTTGCTGCGCGCCTATCATTACTTAAAACTAATGGATTTGTTCGGTAACATCCCGCTGGCAACAGTGGTACCGGATGGCCCTACAACCGATTATCCGACCAATCTTTCGCAAAAAGAGGTTTTTGATTTTATTGAAAAGGAGATTAAGGATAATATTGATCAGGCGCCTAAGCTATCTAAAACTATGCTGGGCCGTATGTCTCAGGCCGGCGGTTACGCCATGTTGACAGAGTTATATTTAAATGCCCAGGTTTGGAGCGGTACCCCGCGTTGGGACGACTGTATAGCGGCAGCAAATAAACTTATTGACAACCAGGCGGGTGGCCTTAACGGTGCTATGGCGCTTGACGCCAACATTACAGATGCTTTTAAGCCAAACAATGATCTTTCAAAAGAAGCAATTTTTTCTATCGCCTACGAATTTCAGCGCGCTAATTTCCAGCCTTCGTGGACAGGTGAATTCTTTCACTTCCAGCAGCAGTTCATCTACGGTGGTAGTCGTAATGGTAACGATGGTGTAGTTGTTGTACCCGGTAACTACACGAAGTTTGATGATGAAGATCTTCGTAAAAAGGAGTGGATACTGGAAGGGCCAATGACGCGCTTTGATAACGGCCAGCCAGTTATAGCTACCGGTGGTAATGAGTATGACGGTAAACCGCTTGTGTTTGTTGATAACATTCGCCGTAACAGCCAGGGTGGTACATCATCAACCATGAGCGATGGTGAAGAGAACAGCGGTGTGCGTTTTAATAAATACAAATTAGGTAACAACATTGCAGGTTTTAAAGGTGAATTGCCTAACCCTAACTACAACAGTACCGATTGGCATCTATACCGCTTATCGTGGATTTACTTTGCTAAGGCAGAAGCCATAATGCGCAAAAACGGAGGCGCTGCGAACGCTGAAGCGGTACAATTAATAAATGATAGCAAAAAACGCGCTTATAGTAGTGCTGATTGGGCTAACCACGCTTATACAACGGCTACCTTAACAATGGATGAGTTATTGAATGAGCGCGGGCGCGAATTTATATTCGAAGGTTTCCGTAGAGATGACCTGATTCGTTTTGGTAAATTTACCACCGGTAGCTGGTGGGATCATCAACCAAGTCAGGATTTTAGAAAGCTGTATGCTATACCACAGCAACAAATTGCGTTAAACAGAAACCTGAAACAAAATCCGGGCTATCCAAATTAATGCGGTAATTATTTAATTGGCAACGGCCGGGCGTTTAGCCTGGCCGTTGTTATTTTAGTATTGTTGCAGTAACGAAAGTTGTATTTCTAACAGTTGTTTTTTTAACTTAAACGTACGCTCGTTAATTACCGCAATAAAGCTTGATAGCGCAATTTCCAGTGTGGCAATCGCTTCATTGTCATAATCGGGATACGCAAAATAAGTCCAGTTATGTGAAAGATATTTTTTTATTGCTTCGGCTTGTTCAATAACCATAACCGCTTTATAAGCATCATCATTAGCAATCTCCTGCAAACGTGTTTTTAAGCGTTTTTCAACTTTATATAATTGCGCAACCGCGCGTTCAATTTCCGCATAAGGCATGGTGTTGAATAATGGTGAAAACGCGGCCCATACGTTATTATAAATTTCGTAATCGCCGTTATCCTGCTTTTGGTCTTTAAATAGCAATATATAGCCGTCTCTAAGCTTTTGCTGCTCATCTGTTTCCGCATTCTTATAAGTAGCTATAAATAGATCCTTGTCCAGTTCTTTCACCTGGCTCTCGGCCTCCGATAGTTCCTGGTTAAGCAGTTCTTTAACTGAAGCAGCTTCGCTGTTTGGGTACTTGGTGCCCTTAAAGTCGAATGATTTTACGCCGCTTTCTATCCGGTTTTCAATAATGGCGTCCAGCTTCGCAATATCATCGGCAAGGTAGCTGATCCGTTTGGGCAGATTACTTTTCTCATCTGTAAACAGCTCGGTGAATCTGATTTTGCCTTTATCGTTTTCTGATTGCCGTATCGCTTCGTCGATGTCAAAATTATTTAAGTGCCGCCCATTATAATAACCGCGGTATTCGGGATGATAATTATTTTCATTTACATCCTTATAATACTTCGCTTTAAAAGCTTCGAGGTCGAGTTTTTCAAATGTATTAATTTCATTAACTGATGAATACATATCGTCGGTAAATTTACGCTGCAGCTGGTCGGCATCATTAAATAAGCTCCATGCGCTTTGATCTTCAATCGGCTGCGGAATATTGAGCGCTTCCAGAGCCGCCTCACGGTCTTTACTTGAAGGATGCGATGCCCATTGATCCTCGATAACTATCTGCTCATTATCCAGCGCCGCTATACGATGATGTACAACAGGCAGGCCGTTGGCATCAATAGCAAGCTGATTAAGCGTCGAAAATTGACGAACGATCTCACTGTGTTGCGGATAAAAATTGTCTGCACGCTTTTTGTCTTTTATTTCGGCATTCCAGTAATTTAAAATCGTGTTATAGCACATGCCGCCAATGTCTAACCTTCTCGAAGCGGTAATGGCATTGTTTGAACCGGCGACATAGGCTGATATGGCATCAGCATGAAACTCCATTTGCCTTGAAAGGCTCATCTGGTTTTTATTTAAGAACACATATACCTTGCGCAAAATAAACTGAATACCTTTTATAATTTGTACGTTGATCCATGCCGTTCCCCGTAAAAATGAATGAAAGCTTGCCCACTTATCAATAATACTTTGATAGCTATCATTATCATACAGCATGTTGTGTATCACCTTGTTCATGTTGTACACATAGCTGCCGAACTTCATGCTGCGTTGCGAGAAGTGCCCAAACTCATGTGCCAGTACCGATTTAAACTCTGACCGGTTAAGGCTGTTCACCAAGCCCAGACCAATGGTAAGGTTTTTCTTGACCGGTAAAAACATGCTCCAAAAGGTAGAATCGTAACTTACGTATGCATTTACTTCGGGCGTTAGGTAAACATGTTTTGGGAAATCGGTGCCCGTTTCGGCAGTAAGCTGGCGGATAAAGCTGAACAGTTCAGGTTGATCGGCTTCGAAAATCTCAAAACGTTCTCCATAGTGATCCCTGTTCCGTTTAAAAATAAACTTAACAACAAAGAAAACGAGCATCAGCCCCGAAAAAATAAGCCCAAGGCCAAAAACGATTGTTACCCAATGGGCTTTAAGGGCTATGATGCCTACGCCCAAAGCACCAAAGATGATGGCACAGCCGATAGCGCCTAACAGTAGCAGCAAGTAAACAATAACAAATAATATTACGGCATTTACCGAGCGCGATATCTGTTGTTTAAAAGCCTTTGAGGGTTGGATTACCGATTTGTCGGGTTTAGTAGTATGCATTTTGATATTAAGGTTTAGCGGCTTAAAATAAAAGATTTATGTTAACAAAAACAAAAGGCCGTGTAATTATTACACAGCCTTTTTGATATGCTTATAAAGCAGGCTTATTGCAGAATATTCTCTATAGCGTTCAACTCTTCCGCGGAGAACTGTATGTTATCCAGCGCTTTTAACGAATCGGCTAATTGCTCCGGTTTGCTGGCGCCAATAAGTACTGATGTTACGCGTTCATCCTTTAGTAACCAGGCCAAGGCCATTTGCGCCAGGCTTTGGTTGCGTTGTACGGCTATATCATTCAGTTGTTTTATCTGGCTGATGCGTGCGTCGGTCACCTGGTCCTTTTGTAAAAAGCCGGTTGATTTTGCCGCACGTGAATCTTCAGGAATGCCGTTCAGGTATTTGTTGGTAAGCAGGCCCTGCGCCAATGGCGAAAAGGGGATGCAGCCCACGCCATTATCTTCCAATACTTCCAATAGACCACCCTCAACCCAACGCTCAAACATAGAGTATTTAGGCTGATGGATAAGGCATGGCGTGCCCAGTTGTTTTAATATTTTGATGGCTTCAGCAGCTTGATCGGCCGGATAGTTGGATATACCGGCGTATAATGCCTTGCCCTGGCGCACGATCAGATCGAGCGCTTGCATGGTTTCTTCAAGCGGCGTATCAGGATCGGGGCGATGGTGATAGAAGATGTCGACATAGTCGAGCTCCATGCGTTTCAGGCTTTGATCCAGGCTGGCCACCAGATATTTTTTTGAACCCCAGTCGCCATACGGGCCATCCCACATAGTATAACCGGCCTTGCTTGATATGATCATCTCGTCACGATAACCCCTGAAATCAGCCTTCAGTATCTTGCCAAAGTTCTCCTCGGCCGATCCCGGAGGCGGGCCGTAGTTGTTAGCGAGGTCAAAGTGGGTTATGCCACTATCAAACGCCAGGTGCAGTATTTTTTGGTAATTATCGTAAACATCTACATGCCCAAAGTTATGCCATAAGCCTAATGATATAGCGGGCAGCTTAATGCCGCTTTTACCGCAGCGGCGGTATTGCATGTTCTGGTATCTGTTTTTTTCAGGTTGATATGTCATTCTGTTTAATGAGTTGGTTGCGGTAAAAATAGGCTTTTATCGTAAATGCCTACCCGAAAAATATAATGCTTGCTTATTGTTACAAAAGAGAGAAAGCAGCTTGCTTACGGCACTATCTCGGCTACAACAAAGGTGCTTCCACCAGCAAAAACAAGATCGTTATTATTAGCTGCCGCCTGCGCCGCCCGGAGCGCCGCCTTTACCGAGGTATAAGTATCACCGGTCAAATTAAACGATAAGGCTTTTGCCTGCAATTCTTCAGCGGCAAGCCCTCTGGGTATATCAGGTTTGCAAAAATAATAAATGGCAGCCTGCGGCAGCATGGCTAACACTTTTGTAATGTCCTTATCGTTCACCATGCCTATTACAAAGTGCAGCTGGTTATAATTTACACCGGCAATATTTTTCAACACTTCCTGAATTCCGTCCGGGTTATGGCCGGTATCGCAAATGGTAAGGGGAGAGGAGCTCAGCACCTCCCAACGCCCATGTAGGCCGGTTAGTGTTTTTACTTTTTTAAGCGCCTGTTCAACATGCTCGTCAGTTATGTGGAAGCCTTGCGCACGCAACTGCTCAACCGCTTCTAAAACGCCTTTTATATTTTTCTGCTGATAGGTACCGGTTAGGTCAACATCCAGTTTGTAAACCTGTTGCTTTTTTTTAGCGATGAGGGTGTTGTGTGTTAAAACATCATCCTGATGATCCATAACTTCTACCTGCCATTCATCGGTAGCAAAAGTGATTAGAGTGTTTACCTCAGCGGCTTTCTTAATAAACACACCGGCAACTTCATCCTGCCGTTCGCTAATGATTACGGGGACGTTTGGTTTGATGATACCGGCCTTTTCTCCTGCTATCTCAGGCAGGGTATTGCCCAGCATGTTCATGTGGTCCCAGCCGATGTTGGTGATGAGGGATAACAGGGGAGTGATCACGTTAGTTGAATCGAGCCTGCCGCCCAGGCCAACTTCAATAATGGCTATATCAACCTGCTCCGTAGCAAAAACATCAAAAGCCAGGGCAACCGTCATCTCAAAAAAGGAGGGTTGTATATGCTCAAAGTCGGCCTTGTAATTTTCAACAAAATCAATTACCGTTTGCTCGGTTATCATTTGTCCGTTTACACGGATGCGTTCCCTGAAATCCTTAAGGTGAGGGGAGGTGTATAAGCCGGTTTTATAGCCGGCCGTTTGCAATATGGCGGCCAGCATGTGCGACGTCGATCCTTTGCCATTGGTACCGGCTATGTGTACGCTTTTAAATTTTTTATGCGGATTGCCCAGCCGATCGCAAAGGGCAATGGTATTATCCAGACTGTTTTTTATGGCCGATGCCCCAATGCGCGTGAACATGGGCAACTGGCTGAAGAGATAGTCAAGGGTTTCAGCGTAAGTGGTCATGGTTACTAAGTCAATAGTCGATGGTCGATAAAGAATAGTGATAGTCGATAAGCTATAGCCTATAGTGAATTAATTAACATAAATCATTCTATGGACTATCGACTATCGTCCATGGATTAACCTGTCTTGTTACCATGGACTATGGTCCATTGACTATCGACTAAATTATTTCGCTTTGAATACAAATACCTGGGTGTACTTGCGGCCGTCTGCCGTGCTTGATGATGGGGTTACCTTGGCATTGCGCACGGCTTGTATACATTTGCTTACCAATTCATCGTCAATAAGCGTTGATCCACGGCCGACACCTGCACTAACCACGTTACCGTTATTATCTACCGTAAATTCAATAACTACCTTACCATTATATCGATTACCTACATCGGGTTTAGCCGGTGCCCTGTCCCAACCCGGTGCAGATGTTGCACCGCCACCACCGCCAGAGCCTGTACCATCGTAGCTGTTAGTTAATGTAGTACCGGTGGTTTTTCCCTGGTTGCCGGGTGTATTGCCGGTACCGTCGCCACTACCGGTACCATTGTTTGCTTTACCTTTAAACAGCGCGTTTTGGTTTATCACCGGTTTGCTTTCTGTTTTGTTAGGCTTGGTGGCTACTGTAGGGCTCGGCGTTTTGGTGTTGGCCGCTATTTCGGGTGCGTCCTCGTTATTTTGGGTCACTACGTTTTTGTCGCTGTTATCAGCCTGTACCTTTTCTTCGGTTGGCGGTTCAGGCGTAACCTTGTCGGGGCGGGTATTATTCGCCTTTTCGGCTACGGATGGCTCTTCCATGCTCATGTAAGCATCGCCCATACCTTCATCAACCGTACCATAGTTCACTAAAATACCACCGGTACCGTCGGCTTGCTTAGGCAGCGAGTGCAGCACTATAAAGTAGCTCAGCGCGAGCACCACAGCCAGTATAATGCCTGTTGCCAGGAACGCCTTAGGGTAATTATTTTCTTCTCGGTAATCCATTTTTTCAGTGTGCAGTGTTCAGTTTGCAGTTGCCAGTTTCAGTTTGCAATTACCGGTTGGCAGTATTCAATTTGCAGTAATGTTTGCCAACTGCAAACCGCTCACTGCAAACTAAGCAAACTAACTAACCTTTCTTCTCCGTTGCTAATACCAGCTTAATGTTCAGTTTTTGTGCTATATCCATCACTTGTACCACATCCTGTATGGCTACGGTACGGTCAACATATAAAACTATGGTCAATTCTGTTGCCAAACTTTTATAGCCACCCAGGGTAGCTTCCAGCTGGTCAACAGGAGTTTCCTTTTTATCGATATAATACTTCAGGTCCTTGGTTACCGATACTGTGATAGTCTTTTTAGAAACCGATTGGCCTGATGACGATTTTGGCAGCATCAGTTTGATCACGTTCGGGTTGGTAACTGTTGACGCGATGAGGAAGAACAGCAGCAGGAAGAACATGATGTCGTTTAGTGCCGAGGTATGCACCTCAGCCGTTACGCGTCCGTGTCTTTTTCTCAGGTTCATTTGCTTGGTTCTTCTAACAGGTCAATAAATTCAATAGCGTCGGTTTCCAGTTTCAGTATCACTTTGTCAACCATCATATTTAACACATGGTGGCAAACGTAAGCTACGATACCAACAAACAAACCGGCAGCCGAGGTTACCATCTTTACATATAAACCGCCTGATATTACACCCATGCTGATGTTATCAGTTTTTGAGATGTTATAAAAGATCTGGATTACACCCGCGATAGTACCCAAAAAGCCGAACATTGGCGCGATACCGGCCACAATGCCGATGATACCGATGTTTTTTTCGAGCTTGGCTACTTCCAGCTTACCAACGTTTTCAATAGCGCCTTCAATATCCTTTATCGGCCTGCCGATGCGTAACAAACCTTTTTGCAGCATACGGCCAAGCGGTGTATTGCTGTTGCGGCATATAGCCACTGCCGATTGCAGGTTGCCCGACATAATGCTGGCACGTACCTGCGCCATCAGGCTCGATTCATCCTTAGCGGCTTTGCGGATGGTAAAATATCTTTCAAAAAATATAACCAGGCCCAATACAGCCAAAATACCAATGGGAATCATTACCCAGCCGCCTTTTAATATCAGGTCGCCAAAGCGCAAATCATCTGCCGGTACGGTTGGTACCGCTGCATTGTTCACTGTATCCGCCATTTGTGCAGCCGTATCTGCAATCTGTAGTAATAGTGTCATCGTTTTTTAGTAATTTCCAGGGTATATGCATCTCCCCTGAGCTTTTTTGATTTTATGAGTTTGTTTTTTTCTTTTAATGCTTCCGCAAGCGTTTTGTAGGTGCCTACAACAACCTTACGCTTTTTACCATAACCGGGCTCTGCCAAAATATGGGCATCAAGGCCTATCTTTTTATAGTTGATAATGCATCTCTCCGCTTCCTCAACCGTAGCAAACGAGCCGCCTATTATTACCGTATATGGATAACCCATAGCAGGCGCTACAGCCGCAGTTGTTGGAGTGGTTTTGGCCGGAGTAGGTTTAGTCGTTTTTTCAGTTACGGGTTGTTTTTCCGCTTCCGGCTGCGGATTGATTACCGTAGTTTTTACCGAATCGTTCAGGCTCATATCCGCCTGGGGTTCCTGCTTTGCAACTGTATCCGCAACCTTACTAGCCGGGGCCACCTTGGTTGTTTCCGTTTCCTGCTCCGGTGTATCGGCTTCGTTAGTTAATGAGTCGTCGGTAACCGGCGCTGCAGCTTCGGCTTTGTTTTTGTCCATACCCAGCAGTTCCGGGTTATACATATATAAACCGATGCCCGCAATAGCCAGCAAAGCAATTACAATAGCTGTAATTACCCAAACGTTTAAACCGCGCTTTTCGTCTTCAATAAATTCAGTCTGCGGTGTTTCAATTACTGGTACTGCACGTTGCACGGCAGGTTGCTGTTCAGGTGTTGCTTCAACGGCTGGTGGTATAACAGCAGGCTCAGGAACCTGAGTTTCAACTACAGGGATTGCCGCTTTCGGCTGTTCATTAACCGGAGCGTACTCAGCTTGCTGCGGCACCTCAACCGGTGGGGGCGGCGTTAAAATAACAGTTGTTGTTTTAATAACGGGCTCACCCCTTTTGCATAGCTCAATGGCAGGTAAGCCAAAGCCCGCGCTGACTTCTGTTTGTTCGGTACTCCTGAAAATTATTTTAAAGCCATCGTTGCGCAGCCAGCCTTTAGTGCCCACTGCAAAATCGCGGATGGCGGTTTCCTGTAAAACATCGTTTACATAGCGGTCAACAAAATATCTTGCTGATGCCATAGAGATATTTTTTTTTTGCGAAATAAATTCGGCAAAACCATCGCTGTTATCCGCCTGCTGTTCAAACTGCAATGTTTGTTTGGGTGGATAGATGCGCGCTTCGGCTGCGTTATAGAACGCGCTTTTCTTCGCATAATAAAAACGCCCCAAGCCTGGTATGCTCACCTCGCCACGCTGCCCAAGTAGTTCTATTAAGTAGTTGGCTAAGTCCATTCCCGTAAAAGTACAAAAAAACTAAAACGCGTAACCAACGCCGCCAAAAATATTAAACCCGTAGTTATTATAATATAAAAAGGTTGGGTTGCTATTGTTCAGTATGTTGTTCACCTGAACAAAAATTGACAGCTGCTTAGTCGCCTTATATTCGGCGCCGCCATTCAGGTCGACGTATGATTTAATTTCAACAGCCCGCGGCTCTGTGAACGTGGTGCTCAGCGGATCAAATATCCTGTCGTAGGCGTTACCGCGAATTAATAGCGAGCCGTTAATATTCACCTTGTCGCTTATGCGGATGATGGTACCGGCGGTAAGTTTAAATTTAGGCATGTTCCACGCCTGCTCCTCGGTATCCATTTTGTAATCCTTAAATTCGGCACGGCCGAAGATGTTCAGGTCGTCAGTAGCTTTAAAATCTAACTCACCGGTAAAGCCGCTAACGGTGGCGGTGCCATCGTCATAAATAACCGCGAACTTATTGTTGGTGCTGTTGGTGTTAAAATTGGCAATGAACAGTGGCATATCCTTAACCCTGTTGCGGAAGAAGGTAGCCTTAAAGCCCAGGCCCGGTGCTAGTGTGCCCTTTAAACCGGCGCTCAATGCTAAACGGTCGGCAGAGTTTTTAAGGGTGATGTTTTCAGCAATGAATGGATTGGTTTCTGCAAAATCACGGATCGATGCTTTGTTGATATCGCCTTTCGCCTCAGCAAATAAGCGTACGTATTTCGGTATTACCTGGAACTCCAGCTTAGCAGCGGGGAAGATGGAAAAGCGGCTGCTTAATCCAAACTCTTTGGTGATGTTTACACCTGCGTCAATTTTATACTTTTCGCCCTGAAATTTAATATACGGGTTTAAACGGATGATACTGTTGTTGTAAGAGTACAGACTGTCTTTTTGCGTACCCAGATCAAGCGATGCGGCTAAACCCGCGTAAAACTGCTTAACCGTTTGGTTGACAAAGCCGGATAGCACCAGGTTATTCTCTTTGGCGTTGTATGCGTTGTTAAAAATGTAACCGTTAGCTTTTACAGCATAGGTAAAATCATTTTCTACATCTCGGTAGTTTTTGGCCAGTTCGCCTTCAGCGGATATCGTGTTAAACGTTTGCTTTTGCGGATCGAACTGTAACTGCGGCTCAATGTCGCGGTTATAGCCGTAAAAATTCACGCCACGGCGCTTGTAGTTTATTGTACCGCGTAAGGTATGCTCATCGGTAATGCTCTTACCAAACACACCTAACTCGTTACGGCTTTCATTTTGTTTGTTGAAAACGGATGAACCTTGCGCAAAGTGCTTAACGTAGCCACCAACCTGTAAAGCCTCATCGGCACCGTTTGAAAAATAGCCTTCGCCGAAGGTGGTTTTCATACTGCCTAAGCCGCCTTTTACATAATTATTGGTTGGGATAGAGTCGCGTTCAGGCGGGCGTTTCATGGCCTCAAGCTGCTGAATCTCGTTGTCTTTAGTCAGGCGTTTATCAATCGCGCTGTAGCTTAGTGGGGCCTTGAACGGTGTTTTGTCTTCCAAATCCGGGTTGCGGCGAATTTTTACCGCATCAGCCAATACCGGTTTATACGAGGTGGTTACCACAATCTCTTCAGATATGGCGCCTGCCTCATTCGGGTTCTGATTGGCCTTCTTACTCGTATCCTGTGTAGTTTTTGATGCCGCGTCGCCCAACTTCTTGGCGGTATTTTGCGATGCCGGTGTACTTTTCTGACCTTTTTTGGTGTTGTTTTTAACCTGCGCGTTTGCCGGTAAATAATAACAGGCGGTTAACGCGGTAAACAATATATAGGTGTATCTTAATTTCATTTGTCTGTTGCTCGTTGGTTCTCGTTGATGTTTCCTGTTATTGCTGGGTGGTGTCCTGCACGGCAGTGCCGGTTGTATCGGTACTGTCGGTTTTCGTAGTTTCAGGTGCTATCTTGATACCTTTAAGTTTAGCCAGTTTTTGTTTTGCCTCAGGTAATATGTCATCCTTAGCGGTATAGTTGTCAATTATACTTTGCAGGGTAGCTGTAGCCTGGTAATTATCTTTAAGTTTGATGTAGTTATCTGCCAGGAGAATAAATGTTTTGGCCGTCCAGTATTCATAGTTCTGGAAATCCTTGGCTATCTCAAAACATGTTTTTTGCGAAGCTTTGTATTTACCCTGATTGTACTCAATTAAGGCGATGTTGTATTTAGCCTCGGCAGCTGCAACGGTTTTGGTATTGCTGAGGGTATAGTTGAATTCTTTAATTGCGGCTTCATTGTTCCCCATTTCCAGGTAAGCTTTACCCGCGTACAAACCCGTACGGAATTTATCTTCCTGGCCGGTTTTTTCGTTAGCACGAACAATAGCTACGTATTTCAATACATCGTCAGACATCTGCATCTGATCGTAACAGTACAATAGCGTGTTAACCGCGTAAGTATAATCAGCTTTATATTCTGAATTGGTTTCCAAACGTTTCAGGAATACAACTGCATCATTGTATTTCTTTTGCGCCATATAAAGCTTAGCCATGCTGATCAGCGATTTCTCGGTATAAGCGCTGGTCCAGTCATTTAGTATGTAGTTGTAATCAACCACGGCTTCCTGGGTACGGCCTAAATTGTTAAGGCCCTGAGCGCGCAGGTAACGTGCCTGCTTATCATAAATCTGCTTGGTCGGAAATTTATCTAAATAAGCGTTAACAGCGTTTACAGTTCCCTGCCAGTCGCCTTTAAGGTAAAGGTTGTTGGCGGCCGTTATCATGATGCTTTCCTGCTCGGCAGTGGTATAGTTGCCGATAGGGGTAGTGCCCGCGTAATTAATAAATGTTTGGGCGTCGCCTTTATCTGTGTAGATTTTCTCAACCTGCTTTAAGGCCTGTTTAGCCTCATCGCTTGATGGATAATCAGACACTACTTTTTTGAATGATTCAACCGCGGCATCATCCTGGTTCGCGTTGTAATCTATCAAACCAATAGTCGTTATAGCGCGTGGCACATAACTGCTGCGCGGATACTTTTGTATCATGGCCTGCAGGTCAGTTTTGGCACGCGGACCGTCATTTTTAAGAAAGTAGGTATACGCTATCTCAAAAGAAGCATCATCCGCGTAATCTGAATTGGGGAACTGCTGCAACACATCGTTAAGGGTGGCTATCTTGGCATCGTAGTTACCCTGCAAACCCTGTATCACGCCCCGCTGGAACAGGGCATAATCTTCGCCCTTTGTTTTTTGCGCAATAATGCGGTTGTAGTACTCCAGCGCTTTGCCATAGCTTTTTAACACAAAATAGCTATCACCTATGCGGGTAATCGCGTCGTTAACAGTATTCGGGTCTTTTTCGGTGCCTTGTAAAAAGCGCTCAAAATATTTGGCCGCTTTGCCATACTGGTTATCATAAAAGGCAGCATAAGCAAGCGCGTAGTTGGCATAGTTGCTCAGGTTGGTTTGCTTGGCTTCGGGCATCGCCAAAAACTTTTCAAAGTTTTCAACCGATTCGCCGTATTTACGCACCTCGTACATGGCTTCTGCCATCCAGTAGGTTGTCAGTGCTTCTATTTGCGGGTCAACCGGTGCGCTTAGGGAACGCAGGAAGATACCAATAGCGTTTTCGAAAGCGCGCTCGTTATAAAATTCCAGGCCGCGGTAGTAAGTAACCTTTTGATAAGCGGTACGCGCGCTAACCGATTTGTTCGGTATCGGCTCTAAAATTTCAACCGCTTCGCGATAATTGCGGGCGTTAAGCAAGGCCTCACCAAGTAATATTTTTACTTCTTCGGTGCGTGCCGAGCGCGGATAGTTCTTTAAATAAGTACGGGTGGCCTCAAGTGCCGCTGCATTAAAATCAAGTTCGTAGGATAGCTTGGCGTAGTTAAACAAAGCGTCTTCCTGTATCTGTTTGTCAAAATCAAGCCTTGATGCTGTTTGATAAGCGGTACGTGCGCCTTGCTTGTTGTTTTGCTTGATAAAAATGTCGCCTAAGGTATAGTTACCGCTCTGGCTGTAAACATCGTTCTGGCCAACCAGCTTTTTAAGTTCTGCGGCGGCTTTGTTCAGGTTGCCGGTTTTGTAGTGGGCGTAACCTATCTGATAGCTGTCCTGGCTGTTCTGCGTTTTACCCTGGTCGCGATCCTGGAAGCGGTTATAGTAACTTACCGCCTGCGGATAATTGGCCTTAGCGAAATACGAGGCAGCAATAATGCGCAGCATCTCGGTTTCGTTTTGCTGTTTGGTGTTGTTTACTATAGGGATGGCGTAGCTCAATACGTCATCATAGCGTTTATCTAAAAAGTAAACCGCTGTAATATAGTAAGGATAGCTTGCTTCGTATTTTTTTGAATTTTTTAGTTTCTCAAAGTTAGCCAGTGCCAGGTGATAGTCCTTATTAAGGTAGGCGATGTAGGCAAAATAGTACGTAGCATCCTCTGTGTAGGGCGAGCGTTTGTTTTTTACATCGCTGAATAATTTTTGGGCGTTCGGGTAATCGCCAAGGGCGAAATAAGCGTAACCTTTACGGAATTTATATTCGGTATTATCCCGGCCGCTTAGTTCGCCGGCCTCAACCTTGTCAAACCATTCAAGCGCTTCTTTGTACTTGCCTTGTTTAAAATACGATTTACCCACCTGGAAAAAAGCGAGTTTGGCAAGTGGGTTTTCAGGATGCTCTTTTATAAAGCGCTGAAACATGCTCTTGGCATCGTCGCTGCCTGATTCAAGGGCGCAAAGCGCTTCGTAATAATGTGAGTTTTCTTTTATTAATGATATTTCTGACTCGAAGCCCGGTTGATTACTGGTGCGGATCTTTGAGGCCTCTACAAGCTTGAACTGTTCGGCAGCCGCTACGTACTTTCCTTTATCCAACAAATCAAGCGCGGTGTGATATGTTTTATAGATGTGGAACGACGGATTTTGCTGTGCCTGAGCTTGAGATACTAAAAATGCTGCTGTGGGCAGCACAATATATTTAAGTTTTATCATACGGTACGTACTTGCGTTGCGCTAAATTAGCTAAATGGCAAAGATGCAATCCACCTTAGTAATTAACAAGTGTGGAAAACACTTTTTTAAACGAAGCTAAAACCCGTATGTTGTTGGTGTGGAAAAAAATAAGAGGGGGCGGTTACGCAGCGGTATGAGATTCAACCGCACCAATCAGGTCATTAATGTCAAAAGGTTTTGCGATAAAAGCGTTAGGTGCGCCTTTATGTTTTTGTGCTACGCTGTCGGCCATATTATGGCTTGCTGAAATTAATATAACAGGTATCATGCTGGTTTCAGGCCGCATTTTAACTTGTTCACACAACTCACGGCCATCAAGATCGCCTAACATAATGTCAAGCAATATAATGTCGGGGTTTATTTCTTTTATCTTTTCAAAGAGGCCATGCCCAGTTGTAAGCGTTTCAACTTCAAAACCGCTATCTTCAAGTATCAGCTCAATTACATCTAATATATCTCTGTTGTCATCAACAGCAAGTACTCGTCTCATATTGCCCTGCCAATCTCACTCTAAGTGTATTCAAGTGTGTATAAGCAAAATTTATACCATAATTTTTTTTAACAATTATGGAGAATTGAGCGCACTAATGGAAAGATAACTATTTATCTTTCTTTAAAACGTAATACGAACGCTGGCAACGGGCACAGAAATATTTTTTAAAAGGTTTTACCAGGGACAACAGCCTTTCAAAAAAATTACGATGTTGCTGAAAGTGGTAAACCGTACCGCATTTACTACAGCGGTAGTCTTTTTTTTCGACTGTATTATCCAACTATGTATAGATTTAGAATTTCAAATTTCTAAATCACCTTGGACAAATCATAAAAAAATCATAAAAAATTAACAACTATTTAATTGCAGTATTAAATAGTTAATAGTATATAATTTTAGTTAACCCACAGGTACAGCTTTTTGCTGCACTTATAGCACATGTAGCGTTTTATAGGCAGCCAAAACAAAAAGTTACGCACAAAAAAACCGCGGTGTACCCTTTCACCTGATAGCTTATTATGGCAGTGCGGGCAAAATAATGCTTTTTTTGAGGTCTCGCTTTCGTTAATCGTCCCGGTTACTTGTTTTTCCATAACATACAATTTAGTGGGTGATACTTGTATAATTGCAGATATATCAAATATACAATTATAATTGTATTAATTATATTAACACTTGGTTAAAATAATTAGTATAGTTATGGATATTGATTTTAGAATATAATAATTAAAATGGATATTTATTAAGATATTCTCAATAGGAATGGAGGTTTAAGTGCTCTAATTGTGATATTATTAACGCCTGCTGAATCGTATAAGTTAGTGTCAGATCAGGCTATTCACTTTTTCAACCAGTTCGCCCAGGTCAAACGGTTTATTAATGATGGCGTCACAGCCGTAAGCATTCAATTCGCCACCGCTGTTTATGTATGCCGAAAAGATGATAACCGGTATATCGCCGTATTCAGGATGATTTTTAATCTGACGGCAAATTTCGCCGCCGTTCATGCCTGAAACCCGGTAATCCAGGATAACCAGATCGGGCTTAAAATCATTGATAAGCGGCAACACATGTTCGCCCTCAGCAGTGCTCTTTACCTCAAATTGTTCATACGATAATGTTTCCTGAACAATATCCAGGATATCTTCATTATCATCTAATACTAAAATACGTTTCAAAATATTTACTTACTGCTGTTTTTCCGAGAGATATAAAGTGGAATATCTAAAAATTAAAAGTAGCGGCTATGTCTGTCGGTTAAATTTTTTACCTCGCAAAAATATGAAAATTTATTTAAAGCGATTTTGTTTGCTGTTTAGATGAATAAACTGAATTTGATATTATAAAATTTTACTGATGCTGAGCCTGAAGACTTTCGGTTAGCGGACGGGCAGATCAAAATGCTTCACCCAAATTGATCATTATAGTTGAAAAGCCTCTGCTAAAGCCATAATCTACGCCAATATTGGTGCCCGAGTTTTTATTGAATTTTACACGTAATCCGCCGCCTGCCGCAGGGTGCCAGTACTGAAAACTGCGCGTTCCCTGTTGCGTAACTGAGTTGATGCTGGCAAATAACACATAGCCTATTAAGCCGTTTCGGGTAAGGTCTCGGCGATATTCCCCCTCAAAATAAAGAAGCGCGTCCCCACGGTACCTGTTCTGCTCGATACCCCGGCCCGAGCGGTTGTAGGGGTCCCAGCCTATGCTGGGCAGGTTAAGATAAGGCGTACCGGGGGTTAGGGTTGTCCAGTAATAAGCCCATAATGCCACTACATTCTTTTTGCGCGATTGTGGCGTAAGGGATACATACTTGCGCATATCAAAATATAAAGACTGCCAGTGATTATTGCTACCAAATACCGGACTACTGAAGCGGTAAACTAAATTTGCATAACAGCCAGGCAACGGGTTTATGGAGTTATTGCGGGTGTCATACAACAAATTAATGCTCGGGCCAGATGAAAAGGAGTTCTTGCTATCCTCGGTGCCCGAATCATAACCTGTAAAAGTTCTAAGCGCGTTGGTTTTATTGGTTTCTATATTGATATAGTAATCGAGATTATAACCTATGCCGGCAAAAAAATAAGGCTTTATCTGTTTAAGCGCGCTCTGATAAAAGCGAAAGTACCGGTAATCGAGCAATAATTTGGTATCATTATCCCGGCCGCCGCCTATGCCCCAGGTGTACTGCGGATATTTGAGTACCCGTGTATCGCCCATAATATTCCATGAGTTATTTTTTAACCAGATGTTTGAGCGTATAGGCAAACCATAACGCCCCTTAAAGTTAAAATAAGGCGCGAACGTAACGCTGGATAAATAGGTAGTACTGCGGTTACCCATATAAAAGCCCGCCGTGGTTGACGTGAACAGCGCCTTACCACCACCAGGCACCGTTGATGATGCTGGCAGGAAAGAAAAGTAAAGGTCTTTATCCTCTTCGGCCTCAACTTTTTTTGGTTTGATATTGAAGAGGTCTTTACCTATGTCGATCAGGTCGCGTTGCCCTTCGGTATTGATCACCGCTGCCGTATCCTTATACATACGCGGCTGCGCAAAGGCGAAGCACGGTACAAGCAGGGTGAGAAAAACGGCTACAGATCTGATCATTTAATACACTGAACGGAAAGATAATAAAAAGCGATACTATTCACTTAACTATTTTACACAAAACAGCCCCGCCATATTATAATAACGGAGCTGCTTTTAGCGCTTGTTTCAACTTATTTGTTTTTGGCCGCGCTGTCTCTTTTAGCCTGCGCTTTTTTCTCTTTACTTTTTTGCTTTTCGTTGCCGATGATGTAACCACCACCTGCGCCTAAAGCGCCGCCAATCAACGCACCTTTAACATCGCCGCCAATAAGGCCACCCGCTACTGCGCCACCGGCACCGCCAATAATAGCGCCTTTACCCTGTGAGCTCATTTTTTTCTTCTTAGTCGTGTCCTGCTGCGCATGCGCGGCATCGCCCGCCGATATAATGGTAGCCATCGCCAGGCTTAAACATATTGCTAACTTTTTCATAGGTTAAACTATTTGTTAGCCTGATAAAGCAAATCGTAAGCCAAAGTGGTCAACGATTAGTTAGCCCTTATCACATTGAACTTATCACGATATTCCTTCGGCGTTAATCCCACTCCCTTTTTAAATAATTGCCTGAATGATTTTACGTCGTTGTAGCCGGAGTTGTACATCACCTCTGAGATGCTTTGGTTGGTTTTCTCCAGCAGCTTTTTGGCGCCCTCCAACCGCGTGCGCTGCAAATATTCAATAGGAGTGATGCCGGTTGCCTGTTTAAAACGGCGTACAAAGTTTCTTCTGCTGGAAGGTATATCGCCTATGATCTCCTCAATGGTGGCCGGTTTATTATATTTTTCTTCCATGCGCTGCTGAGCGTTGGCTACCAGCGGGTCGGTATGGTCTTTTGAGGGCAAAAACGTAGCAAAGTAACTTTGCCTGTCCCTGTCCATATCAATAGCGAACAGTTTTGCTATTTGTACGGCCACCTCGCGGTTGCAATATTTTTCTACCAGGTAAAGTAAAAGGTGAAAGGTATTGGTAGCGCCGCCGCTGGTGTAAATGCCGCCATCGTGCGTAACCACCTCTTCGGGCTGCACATCAATCTGCGGAAAGTTGCGTGCGAGGTCATACGTAGCTAAAACATGCGTGGTGGCTTTACGGCCATTTAATAAACCTGTTGCCGCTAACAAAAACGCGCCCGTACAAAAGCTGGCTACTTCGGCGCCCTGCTGGTATTGTTTCATTATCCAGGGTATGAGCCCGGTATTAGCGCCGATTGCAACCTTAATATCGGCGTACTCTGAATTAAACGCCGGTATGAGTATCAGCCGGGTATCTTCAGCGTTACCTGCATCGCGCGTGTGGTATTTATTGTTGATCACGTCCCCGGCGTCATGGCCAACCAACTGGATATCAAAAGCAGGCGCATCGCCCCGGCGATGCAGGGCTTTGTTAACGCTTTCAAACACATCTAATATGGCGGCCATGCTTAACGGACGGCATTCCCGCGTGTACAATACGGTTAATGGTATCATGGTATAATTGGTGATTGTTATACTAATGTATATAAAAATGTCCGATACACACCCTTATGTTGTCAGATTATCATGCAAAATTTCAAATGGTGTTCCTGTATATTAGTAGCTGTATAATTAGATATACCTAACCTGTGCATCATGAAAATTAAAACCTTATTTGTATTTGCACTTGCTTTAAGTGCCTGCGGTAAGCCGGATGATAAGCGCGAAGCTAACGCCCGGGCAGTAAAAAGTATGTTTGCCGCTTTTAACCGGCACGATTGGACAGCAATGGCAGGTCACTATGCCGATACCGCCGGTTTTCTCGACCCGTCATTAGGTACTACTTATGTAAAAATGACCCATGCCGAAACGGCGGCCAAATATGCAGCCATGCAAAAAATGTTTCCGGATATTAAAGATGATGTTAACGCGATACATGCTGGCGATAGTGTAGTGGTGGTGGAATTTACATCAAGCGGCACGCCAGCCGGTGGCGAGAAATGGCATTTGCCGATATGCTCGGTATTAACCTTTAACAATGAAGGTAAAATAGTAAAGGATGCCACTTATTACGACAACAAAGAATAAGGCTGCCGATTTTACACTGGGCTTATTATTTATTTAAAACGATGAGGCATCTTTGCAGCCTGTTTAAACAGGGTATAACAGCATGACAAGAAAACGTTACATCTCGCTTATATTAATATTAGGTACACTTACGGCCTTAGGTCCGTTCTCAATAGATATGTATTTGCCCGGCTTCCCGGCTATAGCCAAATACATGCATACTGACGTGGCGGGTGTGGCGCTTTCGCTCTCGAGCTTTTTTATTGGCCTGGCAGCCGGGCAGCTATTATACGGGCCATTATTAGATAAGTTCGGCAGGCGCAAACCATTGTTGTTTGGGTTGAGCTTTTACATCGTGGCATCTATAGGTTGTGCCATGGCAACCTCGCTCAACGCGCTTATTATATTACGGGTCATCCAGGCTATAGGTAGCTGCGCGGCGGCCGTAGCCTCCATGGCTATGGTGCGCGATCTGTTCCCGGTGAATGAAAACGCTAAAGTATTTGCCCTGCTGATGCTGGTTGTAGGTGCATCACCCATGGTTGCCCCAACTGTAGGCGGTTACGTAACCGCCGGACCAGGCTGGCAATGGGTATTTATTGTGCTGGCGGGAATGGCCGTGCTGATACTATTAGCCGTAATATTTGTATTGCCCGACAGTTATAAGCCCGATCCAACCATATCGCTTAAACCACTGCCTATTATAACCGGCTTTTACAATGTTTTAAAGGTGCCGCAGTTTTACACTTATACGCTCACCGGCTCGTTCGCGTTTTCGGGTTTGTTTGCTTATGTAGCCGGTTCGCCGCTGGTATTTATGGAAGTATATGGCGTGAGTCAAGAAGCTTACGGCTGGATTTTCGCAGGACTGTCAGTTGGTTTCATCGGCTCCAGCCAGGTAAACAGCTTGCTGCTGCGTTATTTCAGCAGCGAGCAGATTGTTAAGGTATCTTTACCGGCCCAGGCATTGGTCGGGGTATTGTTCCTGATCGGCTCTGTATCAGGTGTACTTGGCTTTTGGGGAACTATCGTAATGATCTTCCTGTTCCTGTGCTGCCTCGGCATCACCAACCCAAATTCAGCCGCTTTAACCCTTGCTCCATTCTCTAAAAATGCAGGTACGGCCTCGTCATTGTTCGGTGCAATTCAACTTGGTATCGGGGCTTTGGTATCAACCAGCGTTAGTTTTTTCGACAGCCTTTCGGTGGTGCCTCTTGCTGCGGTAATGTGTGCCACTGCACTCATTGCTTTTGTAATATTATTTACCAGCCTGCGCCTTAACCGCGGTAAATTTACCGGCGTAACGGGGGAGGCTGTGGTGGTTGGGCATTAAATGGCCGATAGTCCATGGTCGATAGTTGATAGTCAACATGATAAAAGTCTTGTAGTTGATAGTAAGTGCTTGACCTTTGATGAGTGCTTACTATCAACTATGGTCTATGGGCTATAACTATTCCCTCACGGCTGTCACCTTTGATGCATCGGCACCAACAGTTTCAAACACAATCTCTTTATCGGTAAGTCTGGAAACATAAAAAGGAAATTCCCGGGTTTGGCCTCCGCCAAGATCTTCTTTAAAATGGATATTATCGGCTTCAATTCTGTAAGTGCCTTTTGATAGTACTTTGCCGCCCCATATAATCTGTAATTTATTATCACTCGAAAACTCAATATAAGGCTTTAGTTCTTGCAATTCTATGGTCGAAACACTGTCGGGCGGAAAAGCTTCCGGATTAAAAACTTTGACGTACTTCCACTTTCCGCGCAGATTTTCGGGTTTCAGGTTTCCCGAGCATCCCGCAACCAAAAAAAGCAACACGATATTTATTAACAGAATGATATTTTTTGCCATTTCGGAAGGCTTGTAATTAATAAGTGAATTGTAAAAATATCACTTTATTGCAACTTAACTAAATATTTAAAAATCCTTGACGGATGTTTCAAACTGTGCAATATTTGGTCAGTAATATTTATACAAATGCGACCGTAATTCTACTCAAATCCTAAACAGCTATACAGCTAAGGTTTTGAAAATAAAGCTGTAAGCTTTTCAAAAAGGCCTCAACCTTATGGGCTTATCATTTTAAAAATCATAAAAAATGTCTGGTTTATTTATTAACCTGTGGTGGGTTGTGCCCATCGTAGTAGGCCTTGTTATGTACAAATTTGTGCTCAGGGTATTTTGTGGGATGGTTATCGTGCCTGATGATCGTATTGGCCTGGTCATTAAAAAATTCACGCTCAACAACAGCAAGCGTATGCCCGATGGGCGCATTATTGCCACCCATGGCGAAGCCGGTATGCAGGCCAAAGCGCTTGCCCCCGGGTTATACTGGCGCTTATGGCCGTGGCAGTATGAAGTGATTATGGCACCGTTTACCATCATTGAGCAGGATAAGCTCGGGCTGGTAAAGGCTAAGGATGGTGCCTCGTTAGATACCGGCCGCGTACTGGGTAAGCCTGTTGATTGCGATAAGTTTCAGGATGCCATCGCTTTTCTGGACAATAACGGGCAAAAAGGCCCGCAGGCAGCTTTCCTGACGCCGGGTAGTTATCGTATCAATACCTTTTTGTTTGAGATACAAACCGTGCCTATTACCCATATTAATGATAACAAGGTAGGCATTATTACCACCCTTGACGGCGAACCGCTGGATAAAGGCGAAATAGCAGGTGAATCGGTACATGGGCATAAAAACTACCAGGACCCGATAGCATTTATTAACGCCGGTGGGCGCAAGGGTTTGCAAGAGGATGTGATACTTTCAGGTACATACTACCTCAACCCCTGGTTTGTAAGTGTTGAACAGGTGGATATGGTTTATATACCGATAGGCTATGTAGGGGTAGTGAACTCCTTTGTAGGCCCCGAAGGTAAAGACACCAGCGGCGACAGCTTTAAACATGGTAACATCGTAAAGCGTAACGAAAAAGGTGTGTGGGATGAACCGCTTGACCCGGGCAAGCACCCGGTAAATATTTATACCCACGCCGTTGAAGTGGTGCCCACCACCAATATTGTGCTTAACTGGGCCGATAGCCGTACCGAAGCGCATGAGTTGGATAAGAACCTGTGTACCATCACCGTCCGCTCGTCCGACGGGTTTACCTTCAACCTTGATGTATCGCAGATCATTCACGTACCTCGTAATGAGGCGCCCAAGGTAATAGCCCGTTTTGGTAAAATGAAAAACCTGGTATCACAGGTGCTGGAACCTACCATTGCCAACTACTTCCGTAACTCGGCGCAACGCAGTGATGTGATCGGCTTTCTGGCCAACCGTATCCAACGGCAAAATGATGCCAAGGAGCATATCAGTACCGTACTGGCAGGTTATAATGTGGTAGGAGTGGATACCCTGATCGGCGACATTGTACCGCCCGCAGCACTCATGAAAACCTTGACAGACCGTAAAATAGCCGAGCAGGAAAAGGTGACTTATGAGATACAGCGCCATGCGCAAATTGAGCGTAAGGAGTTTGAGAGTGCCAAAGCCGGAGCCGATATGCAGCCCGAGGTGGTAAAATCAACCCGGCAGGTGGAGATCAATACTCAGATGGCGGCATCAAAGGTGGCCGCGGCCAAAGGCGAGGCCGAATCAAAAACCATTAACGCCAAGGCTGATGCGGAGGTTAAAACCATCAACGCTAAGGCCGATGCCGAAGTGAAAACCGTGAACGCAGCTGCTGATGCCACTGCTACCGAAGTGAACGGTGTTGCCGAGGCCGGTAAGATCAAAGCCATAGGCTTGGCCGAGGCCGAAGTTACCAAGCAAAAAACCGAAGCCATGGGTACCGAGCAATATGCCGTAGTGCGTGTAGCCGAAGCGCTGGCCAGCAACAACATTAAGCTGGTGCCAGAGATACTGGTGAGCGGCAAAGATGGTGCCTCAGGCGGTATGATTGAAGCTTTGATAGGCAACGAAATGCTTAAAAAGCTCCAAAAAGAAAATGCTGCCCCGGCAACCGAATAAACGATACCTTACCTAAAACCCTTATCACATCAAAGCAAAAAGCGCCCGGAAGGGCGCTTTTTATTTTGTAGATTTCATTTGTTTGAGTTCCGTTTTAAGCTCGTTAACCTGCTCATTCATTTGCCTGTTCTCCAGATAATAATAAATCGCGAAACCCAAAAATATTTTGCCTAAAACAAACACCGCTGCAAACACCCAGCGCCACACCTTGTGTATACGCATGTGCGTAGCTTCCGATTCAATATCAATATATTGCGATTTGCTGTCGGTATTTGTTTTTTCGCCTTTATCAACACTTTCGCGGTACAGCTGTGGTTGAAACTGCTCGCGCAAAACAATCTCATTTATCTCATGCGCAATCTGAGGCCACAAATTATCGGGTGGATCAATTGCCATTGATGCAGCCAGCCTTTCCATGTCGTTCTCTAGCTCAAGCAAAGCATCTTTAACTTCAGGATATTTCTCCTTCATGCTGAGCACTTCACGCGCCTCCTGCTCTGAGGCACAGCCCAATACATAGGTTTCAAGTATGCCGCTGTTAATGTACTCCTGCATCGTTACCTTGTTCTAATTATTACAAACGCCTCTCTTAATACTCTTCTCACTACGTCTTCGTCCTCATTCATTTCGGCAGCAATAGTTGGTATGCTCTTACCATGGTAATGCACACCGCAAAAAACCGTTTGCTGCCTTACATTCATTTTACTTAAAAAAGTGTTAGGCCGATTGCTAACAATCTCGTCAACCTCACAATTTCCAACCGATTTAAAATAGCCAGCCAACCTTTTACGGGCTATCATTTGCAGCTTGCAGTATACGTTATCGTTTGGATTATTAAATAATTCGGGAACCTTGACTACGGCAATAAAAGTATCAGCAAGATACTGCTCAGCCAGTGCCTTATCCTTCACTACATCATATATATAACCCAACAGCATGCCTGCATAGCGGTTATAAATATGCTGTACATCATACACCTTATGGTGTAATGATGATGTTTCTGCAGAAGTTTGTAAACGTGTATTCAAATGATATTATGGTCTGTTATAGCTTATCAAATATCACTATTTTTTACAACAGATTAAAGATGGATAAATTCATTATTCTTTTAAGGAATACTTAATGTAACAATGTTGTTAATATTTATCGGTATCGCCAATCCGCCAGGCAGCTGGGGATTATCATTAATGATAATTACGCCATTAAGCTTTTCATTAATTTCGGCTCTTAACGGCCAGCCGCTTATGTAATCTGTTGTGATATTTACGTAAGTATCTCCGGCAAGGTTACGTTCAACCGGCATTCCGTTAAGTAAGGCTGGCCTGGCAGGCGCAACTGACTGTATCGTTCCGTTGCCTTGAATTACAATGCTTTTGGGCAAAGCTGTTTTAACCATATAATAGTTACGGGTGGCAATGTCGGGCTCTCCTTTATTTTGTGTTTGGATAATCCACTTGTCGTTATTACTTACGGCTACTTCCGGGTATATGTTGAATATCTTTTGCAGCAGGTTGGTAATCGCTGTTGATCCTACCGACTGGCGAAGCTGTTCTAAAGCTTGTTGCCTTTGTGCGGTATCCGCTTTAGTATCGGCTATGGCTTTTTGTAAATTGTTATCAGAGCCTTCAACTTCCATTATTTTACCTGTTTTGCTAAGCCGGATGTTAAATGGCCTTTTTTTTAATGACTTTAACACTACAGCGTAGATGCCGCTATCGCCCCGCTTTTCTGTGTTGAATTGAAGGTCGCCATTGGGTAGTTCTAATTGTAGTTTTATACTGTCAAACGTAGTGTTTAAAGTATAGTCACCTTCTGTAACATTGCTTACCATAAATCTCATACCTGCGGTTAATATCAAACGTGTTTCAAGCGGGCGTTGCCTGATGGTTTGACTGGTGGTAGAGGTTTGCTTTATTACAAATGAATAGGTGGCACCCGGTTTAAGCTTAAGTGCAATGCTTCGCTTTTGTGCAAAAGCGAAGCAGGTTAATAACATTAATAATGTAAATAAACCGGGTCTGGCCATAAATTAATCGCCTGCATAGCGGCGATGAGTGAATATACAATTTATTTAGCCACTAATGCCGAAAGCCCCAAAGCTACGGCATCCTCTGCAGCACCGGTAAAGTAGTCTTTAATTTTCGGATGGCTGCTTATGTATCGCCTCAGGTAAAAAAACGCATAAGTTGATGCAGCGGCTACGCCTCCGCCTATGAGCGCGCCTGCAATAACATTTTTATTATTGGCTTTGCTGATTGATGCCGCCGCAAGGCTTCCGGTAACGATACGGCCCACGAGGCCCGGCGTCGCAATGCGGTTAGGTGCGGTAGGTAGTTTATCGCCAACCAGCTCTCCGGCTGCCAAAGCATTAAGGACTTTTAACCCGGCTGATGAAGTAAATATTTTATCGAGCACCGCATTGCCGGGCGTTTTACGTTTACGGTGTAAAAAGGTTGCAGCCGCTGCAGGGGCCATCATGCTGCGCATGCCTGCGATTATTCCAATACTTACTATTTGTTTAAGGTGATTTTGCATAATGTGTTTTTTTAAATACACAACACGCGAAAATTGATGAAGTTTTATTTAACGAGACTCTATGGTTTTTGAATATTTTTTTACCTCAAATGAAAGTTTAAACATGTTTTATGAAAGTTTGTATAAAAAAGCACACATAAACTGTCTTTTTAAAAATTTTATAATGTTACTCACGGTAGTGTGGAAAAAAATTCCCGGGTAACAAACGTGTTGTTTTAACACTATGGTAGAGCATATCGGAATAATCAGGCAATAAATCAGCATAAGTTTTTAACATTCTTCAATTGTGGCAATATGTTTGGCTATAACTTGCCAAACACCACAACAATGAAAACAAATTTCATATTCAACAGATACAAGGCGTGTATTTATACGGCAAGTTGGACGTTCAACCACTACTATAAATACAGCAATTGTTATTCAATTCGTTCTGTTGATGAGGAGATGCAATCTATATTACGTAAAGTAGCTATAGCTTATGCCAAATTGATCAGCTTTGTGGAACTGCGTAAAAGGGGAGATAACTCGGAACCTTTAATTACCGATATAATTGATGAATGCGAAGCGCTGATGAGCAATAGCAGTTCATTCTTTTTAAAGATATTGCACTTTTTAAATAGCAATTACGAGTGGTTGCTGAAGGTATTTGACAGTGAGTATTTTATAAAAGTAATTAGTAAAGAGATTGAAGGCCTTGAACAAAACCTGGCTTATGCTAATAAACTGGTAAGTAAAATGGATATTATGCTTAAAACATCGCAGCATGTGTATGATACTACCCTAAAGCTCAGAATTGCCTGATTAAGCAACGGCTTAAAAGCAAAAGGCTCGTAACTTTTAAAGTTACGAGCCTTTGCTTTTTGAGTGTTTTATATTATTTGCCTTTCAAGCTATCGGCGCGTGCCCTTTCACGTTTCTTAAAGAAGCCCCTTAATAAAAAGTTATGCTGCACCGCTTCAAGGTCGTCATTCAGTTTGATGGAACTTTGCTCCAGGTAATTCAAGGTGTTCTGCATTTGCGACGCTGTTTTGCGGTCGTTAAGCAAAATACCCAGGGCATTATCGGTAGTGTTTAGTTTAGATGACGCTTTATTCAGGTTATCAGTTAACATGCTGGCATTAGCCGCGGTTTGCTGTAATTGTGTAACCGATTGGCGAATCTGGGCAAACGTTGCCGTGTCGGTCAGTAACTTATCGGCAAGGCCACCTTTGGTATTCATTTTTTGGCTGAAGTTATTCAGTTGCACCGCCATGCGCGAAGCGCTTTCTGTTGTGGCCTGCAGGTTTTTCATCGAGTTACGTAACTGTACGCCCATACTGCTATCGGCAAGTAAAGCGCCTACGGTACCTTTGCCTTGCAGAATCTGGCTGCTCAATTGTTTAAAATCTTTAGTTATAGCCAACAGGTTGCGGTTGTTCTCCTGCAGGGTGCTCATCATCTCGTCTGTCGACAGCATTTTTTCTGACTGTATCCTGTCGCCATCCTCTATAACCGGCGCCTGCGGACTGCCGCCATCAAGCACAATGATCTTGTTACCGATCAAACCGTCTGATCCTATCTTGGCTTGTGTGTTACGGTGTATGTAAGGCTGCACAGCCGCGTCAATAGACATGATCACATCAACTTGCGAGTTGTTGCTGAACGCGATCTCTTTAATAGTGCCTATTTTAACACCTGAAAACCAAACGTTACCGCCTTTTTTCAGGCCGGCTACATCACCAAATGTTGAGCGTATGTGTATGGTTTTTACAAATGTTTTTGATGAGCTACCTAAAGTAAGCACACCAACTACAAATATAATTACACCAAGGGCGATGAATATGCCCACTATTATTGCATTTTTTCTTTCCGAAGCATCCATTGTTATGGTATGTTTTTATTGAACAAAGTTATAATCATAAAAAGGTTTCACCCGGGCATCGTCCGTCTCAAAAATCTGATCGAATGAGCCCACCCGTTGAAACTGGCCGTCGAGCAACATAGCTATACGGTCGCCTGTGGTTTTAGCACAGGTTAAATCGTGCGTAATAATGATAGACGAAGTATGGTAACGCTGTTGCACCTCGTTAATCAGGTCATTTATCTCGATACAAGTGATCGGGTCGAGGCCTGCCGTCGGCTCGTCATACATCATTATCTCAGGGTTAAGTATTAGCGTACGTGCTATACCAATACGTTTACGCTGCCCGCCTGATAATTCAGACGGCATTTGGTTGATAGCCTGTGTCAGGCCAACGCCGTCCAGCACTTCTTCAACAGCCTTGTCGATGTCCTTACGGGTAATGCCTTTACGGTTGCGCACCAGCGGAAATTCAAGATTTTTTCGTACCGTCATGCTATCGTACAAAGCACTGTTTTGAAACGAGAAGCCAATGCGGATTCGCAGCTTTTGTAATTCCCTATCAGTCAGGGTTAGTACATTGTTGCCTAGTACATTGATGGTTCCTTCGTCCGGACGTAACAGGCCAGAAATCAGTTTAATCAATACTGACTTACCTGTACCTGACCGGCCGAGCACCACCAGATTTTCGCCCTGAAAAATATCCAGATCGATACCGCGCAGTACATGATAGTCGCCAAATGATTTTTGGAGCCCCCTGATGCTGATAACCGGGTTATTATAGTCGATATGTGCTTTTGCCTTTTCCATATTACCTGAACCAGCCGGTTATTTGAACGATGAGTATCTCCTCAATAAATATTAAAAACATGGCGATAACCACCGCGTTATTTGCTGCTTTACCCACACCCTCAGTACCTTTGTTTGAGTGATAGCCCTGGTAACAACCTACTAAACCAATTGTAAAACCAAAAACAATCGCCTTTATCAGTGATTGGTCAATGTCTATAAAATCAATCGGTTCAAAAACCTCGCCCATAAAGGCGCTGTAACTGATGCCCTCGTTGGCGCTGATGTTAAGGTACGCACCCAATAGAGCGATAAGCGCGGTGTAGGTGGCCAGCAGTGGAATGGTAATGGTAGTTGCCAGTACACGTGTTACAACCAGGTATTTAAACGGATTGGTACCTGATACTTCCATAGCGTCAATCTGTTCGGTAACCCGCATTGAGCCCAGCTCGGCGCCTATACCGGAGCCTACCTTACCCGACGCGATAATAGCCGTAACCATAGGGGCAAGCGCTTTCAATATCGCGATAGATACCAGTGACGGTAGCCACGAAGTTGCGCCAAACTCCAGTAACGATGGCCTTGATTGTTTGGTGAAAATTATACCGATAATAAAACCGGTTAAGGATATTAATGGTAAGGAGCGCACGCCAACCTGATAGCACTGGCGTATGAGTTCCTGAAACTCGAAGGGAGCAACAAAAGCTTCTTTAAAAAAGCGCATGGTAAAGCCACCGATACGGTACAGGTCAACAAAAAAATCGGCAACACGTGTCTTTAATTTTGAACCGGGATTTTGTTGCGGAGATGATGTGTTTGCTGTATCCATTAATGCGCGCAAAGGTATTATTTATGCCTTACAAATAGGCAACGCATTAGGTACAAATTGAATACCACAATGCTTATTAGTTGTAAATATTAAATTATACTGACACAGGCAGCGCAGCTACGCATTAAAATTAAGTTGTGGTAAAACTTTAGCGTATGGTTTTTGCTTTATGTATCAAAACGATATTAACGATGGGTGCTTACAAGCAAAAGTGGATGCAAATATTACAAAGGGCTAACCTGCAGGGATGGACAATTGAAGAAACAGCGGATGCCATACAGATAAATATGCCGAATGTAACTGACTTAAAGTTGATTAAGGATAATATTCCTAACACCATAGCCGCGCTTACGCTTGATATTGATGTGCCTAAAGAGCGCTTGAAGTTTGTTTTTCACAACGGTTACGAAACCTTTGATTATATACTCAACCCCAATGAGCGCGATAGGGAAGGCAATTAAAAATAACCCGGCGTTTTGTAATAATATATAGGTGCGTAAACGCCCTCGCTGGTGGTAAGGTAGCCTTTTCCGCCGGTCATAAAACCAACAGCTTCGCCCAGTTTTTCCTGTTGATAGGGAAGTTCGAGCGGCTTACGCTGCAGGGTTTGCCATAATGCTTCGTCTGTTTCGCGGCGCCAGTAAAAAACCTTTTGGTAGTTTTTTACCAGCACCTGCCGGCCATCTTTTGATACATCAGCAGCGGTAATCCATTTTAAAGGTTTTAATCCCTGAAAAAACAGGCGGCAGCGTTTAGTAAGTTTGAGGGTATCATTCGCTTTAAAGGCTAACGGGGCTGTATAAACTGTAACGCTATCATACCGCTTGGTAATAATATACATCAGGCGGTCAACCGGGTCAACCATAAATGCCTCGGCGTCCTTAGGCCCATCGGGATAAACCAGGTGCACAGCGGTAGCTTTTGTGCCGACCGTTTTTTTACCAATGAGTGCAGCCCTCTCTTTAATGCGAAATATATTCACAAAGTTGCGGGATGCGGAGTTGTCGCCAATGTCGGCAACGTAAATATATGAAGCGCCTTTTACCGGGCCGGGGCCGGTGCTTATGTCTTCGCAATCGTGCTGGGCTATACCGCCATTGCCCCAGTTGTAATAAATGGTAGACAGGAGCTCGCCCTTATTGTTGATGGCAAAAATACGGCTGGTGTCTCCGCTGTCGTTATGAATATAAAAAACATCCTGGTTCACTGCAGATGCTGTTATGCCCGAAATCTCCTTTGCCTCTTTGCTTTGCATCCGGCCTGATATCTCAAATTTGCCGGCCAAGTAGCGGTGCCAGGCATACGCGCAGGTAAAAGTTATGGTTACGATAACTATCAGCGCGAATAATTTCTTTTGCCGGCTCATTTTCATTTCGGCAGGCAAGGTAACCTTTTATTGTTAAATTATTAACTAAAGGTGTATTTGAGTGAGCTTTTGATTGGTAAGGAGCGGGTTTTTACTTCGATATTATGCTGCTCTATTTCGTCAATGGTACGGTAATCGGCCAAACCCAGTTCATGCACATATTTGCAATTATGATTGCTACCCGGGGCAATAAATACCGGCATATCAAACCCCAACTGCTGATAATAAGGGGTAATAAATGCCTGTACCGGTAAATTATTAGCCGTATCGATAATTTGGGGGGTTAGCTTTTTAAGCGGTTTTAGCAGCAGCTTTATATCATTAAGCAAGATATCATCAGACAGCGGAACCCAGCGGTTAACGCCTTTTATCTCGATCAGCAAAGCGCTGCCGCGTACGCCCTGCAAACTGCCGATAGTATCCCGCTCATTGCTTAGTAAACTATTAATCACTACCAACTGGCCAATGTAGCGGCTAAATATGGTTATCCGGTCCTGTACGCTCACTGTAATCATATTTGCTAATTTTATTAGCAAATATGCAATTAAAACTTTTTTAATGCAAACTTTTTATTATAAACAAAAATCCCCTCTGGTGTAAGAGGGGATGTAAAACTTAAGCCACAACAGTTGTCTTTTCTACCTGTATTTCCGCGTCAGGACGGGCCTGATCTTTCAGCGGCACTTTACCCCTGTCCTTACGCACTATGCGGCTGAACAGCGAAATCTCTTTATCAAACAAAAAGCGGAAAAATAGCACCGTCCATGACTTGTGCGATATCAGTGTATCATAATATACAGGAGCCGTTTGTTTTATTTTAGGCAGGCGATTCCATGGTATTGACGGAAAATCATGATGCTCATTATGGAAACCCACGTTGAATGATACCGTATTTAAACGGCCATAGTAGCTGTAAGTTTCCTGCTCCTCGTTATGGGTAAGGTAATGCTCCTGTATCCAGCGGGCACCTAGCGGGTGTAAACCTACCGAGAACATAAAGCTCAGAAATAAATACCCAACCGCGGCACCGCCAAAAAAATACCATATAGCGGCGGTAAATACAACTTGTACGGTAACGTTGGCTACTATCCACGCATCAAAATTCTGAATTTCTTTTAACCTTGATATACGGAAAACCTGGAATAATGGAAAGAAGAGCAGCCAGATGGCTTTACCTAAAAATGAGTTGTTGATCAGCTTGGCTTCCCAACGGTTAGGCAGGTCGGCATCAAGCTCATGTATACCCTGAAAAGAGTGGTGCTTAATGTGGTAACGCTCAAATGATACAGAGCTCGGGAAAATTTGCGGCATGTTGGCCAGCATACCCGCCCAGCGGTTAAGCTTTTTATTTTTAAAAATTAGATGATGCGCACACTCATGTATCATTACGAACAAGGAATGATCAGCAAAGGCACCTAATAAATACGCCGCGCCAACAATAACCCACCATGCCTGATCGCGAACCAGCCAGGCCATAACCACCTGGAAGGCCACCAAGCCTAATATGGCGAATATGGTGTTTGAATTACGGCCAATAAGGTGGCGCACTTCCGGATGCTCCTTCAATATCTTCTTCGTCCGTATACGGTGCGGCTCCGAATATTCGGAATAAATAAAGTCAGTTTTTTTTGTCATGTGTGTGTAAATATAGTCATAACGCATAAATTTCCTAATACGTACAACAGAAAACCATTATTCTTTTTTGAAATATTTATAAACATGGGTTAAATATTACTTTGGCTGCTACCTCATATTATTTTAATGTTAAGTATCGCAAAAAGGGTTAACAAAATGTTAATTAATAATATGTTAACATCGATGTTACATTTGCGTCATGTCCGCACCCACTGTTCCAGCCTATGCCATCGTCGAATTATTAATAAGGCTTTCGGGTATAAATAAACAAATAGGGGATTATAAGGGACACATTGTGAGGAATGATTATGTTGATGTAAAAACCACAGGTGGCAATCTTAAGCTAACTACCGAACTGATTACCCAACAGTTTGAGAAACCCGAGCAAATAACCGCGAACGACCTGGCGCTTACTGCCGATACCTTTCGCCCGCTGCGTAAACGTTAACAAACCATTCGGCTATCCGCCTGTTGTGCATTTATAAAGCAGGTACGATGAAAGCCAATAAACATTACAAGTTTATAAACAGCAGCACTGGCTATTGTATATACCACTACTCGTTAAGCAGTGCCTTACCACCCGAACAAATTAAAATAGAGCTCGAGAAAATTAAGGCGCAGGTAGCTTCAAAGAATGGTTTGTTACTGAATACAGTCTATTGGGAAGAAGTGCGTGACGAGCAATAGCTTTCTTGCCATCAGCAAAGGTTGTTTTTATTTTTAGATACAATTTGCTAAATCAAACCGTTAATTACCTTTGCAGTAACTAATTTGAATACCACCATGAACAAAACATTAAAATTAAAGGCGTTTGCAGTTGTGCTTATCGCCATGTTCTTTTCAATTACCACCAACGCGCAGGATGCAAAACCGGTTGCCAGTCCGCGCGATAGCGTTAGCGGTAAAGCCGGTAAGGCCAACATCTCCATTAATTATGGCAGTCCATCGGTTAAGGACCGTAAAATCTGGGGTTCACTTGTACCTTACGGCCAGGTTTGGCGCGCAGGCGCTAACGAAGCTACCGTTTTTACTACTGATAAAGCCATTAAAGTTGAAGGTAAAACCCTGCCCGCTGGTACGTATAGCTTATTTACTATACCTACTGAAAGCAGCTGGACGATCATATTCAACAAAGTGCCTAAACAATGGGGTGCGTACAAGTATCAACAGACCGACGATGCTTTGCGCGTAACAGTTAAGCCTGTAAAAGCCGACGCTAAAAAAGAGCGCCTGGTTTACGCCATAAATCCTAAAGGCTTTACCTTAAGCTGGGACGAACTGACTGTGCCTGTATCAATAAAATAAGCTTAATTAAAGTATTACAAAGCCCCTGCATTTTGCGGGGGCTTTTTTGTTGCAGCATGTGCAGGGATATGTATATTTACACGCCATGCTTAAAACCCATAATCCCCTGGTTAAACCTTTTTCCACCGTTTTAATAGCTGCTCTGGTTATTTATCTGCTGATGGTGTTTGCCGGGCACCCGCAAGCGGTGGAGCGGTACTATTCACAGGGGTTTTACCGCGGCGTATGTTTGGTGTTGCATGGTTTGTTTAACTGGTTGCCCTTTAGCCTGGGCGATTTGGTTTACATCCTCACATCGCTGTTACTGGCTTATGTTGTATTCCGCATTGTTAAGCAGTTGTTTCAAAAGCGCTTTAAAGACGCGCTGGTAACCACGTTAAAGTTGGTTGCAGGCATCGAGATCGGTATAATTGTGTTTTATCTTTTTTGGGGATTAAACTACTTTCGCCCGCCGGCCAGTATCAGGCTGGGCCTAACCGATACTGCATACACCATAGTTGATCTGAAAGCTGTAACGCTGGAATTGATTGACAGCGCTAATCAAACACGCCAAAGGTTATCCCAAGCCGATCTGGCGAAGCCTAATGATAGCATTTATGCCTCGGCTGTTAACGCTGTAAAACATTTGTCAGATTCATCGGCGCAGTTTAAAACCTACATCCCGGGTGTAAAACCGGCTATGCTTACTTTTGTCATTAATTACTTAGGTACGTCTGGTTATTATAACCCCTTTACCGCTGAGGCGCAGATTAACTACCAGATGCCGGTGTATGTACGGCCGTTTGTGGCTTGTCATGAATTGTCGCACCAGGTAGGTTTTGCGCCTGAGGATGAAGCCAACTTCGCGGGTTTCCTGGCGGGTGTAAAATCAAAAGATAAGTTACTGCGCTATTCCGCATACTACAGCGGGATGACGGAGTTTATGTATGCGCTGCGCGATGCCGATACCACGGCTTTCAAGCTGTTCAAAAAACGCATCAGCAAAAACGTAATGGCTGATTTAAAGGCCGAGCGTAAATATTGGGAATACTATTCGGGCAGGCTTGAGGCGGTAAGCAGTATTTTTTATGACAAGTTTTTAAAGGTTAACAATCAGCCGCAGGGATTGCTCACCTATAACCAGATGATTACTTTGGCAATGGCCTGGTATAAAAAGCAGTCACCGGCAGGACACTGATTTCGATCTGTAACAAATGCTTATATTTGAGGGAGTTTAATGTTGTAATGAAGAGAGTACTCCTTATCCTGTTGCTTTTTACCTGCGGATACGTGCAGGCGCAAAGCTTAACCCTTAATGACCTGACTAACCTTGCCCAGCTAAGCAACGGCGAAGCACATGATTACCTGGTGCTGTCGAGAAAGTTTAAACGCGATTATATCCAGAAGATTAACGGCAAGCAGGTGGAGAACTACAAAGGCCTTGCTGATACCACCAAGCGTGAAACCGTAATTATAGGCGATGGCCAAAAGCTTGACAATGGCTCCATGCTGCGCAACGTTTATTATGCCACCAACAACCGCAAATTTTTACTTAACATGATAGGTCAGGCCAAGCAGTCAAACTTTAAACTGAGCTTTACCGGGATGGATGCCAATAACAACATCTTTATGTTTGATGATGACCTGTACCATATCATCATCAATGTGGGGCGGGGTAAAGGCACAGGTTCAGTAAGTGTTAAGCAAAAAGAATATTCAGGTGTTTATTAACGGTTTAGTTTAGTAAAGCAGGTAACCGCTTTGTGTACTCTGGATTTTTATCAATGCCATTATGTTTTTGTCCTCTAAGGATGATTAGCTGATCTCCGGGCTTAAAATGCTGTTTTAATCGTAATGAGGATTGATGATAGATGGTTTCGTCAGCATTACCATGAAATATAATTACCGGGAATTTAACCTTTTCAATATAGCTATAAGTATTTAACTGGTATTTAGAGATAAAGGTCGGCAGGTAGGGGTATAAGTGCTTAGCCAGATCAGTAAAACTGTAATAGGGGGCAAGCAGTATCAGTTTATCCGGTTTGTTATGAGCTGCCAGCCATGCCGCGGGCCCCGTGCCTATGGAGAAACCCATAATGATGATCCGGCGACCACGATATTCATTCTTTAGCGTATCATAAGCGGTTTGTACAGCGGTTAATAATTGGGCCTCGCTGCTGATATGCCCGCTGCTTTTGCCAAAACCCGGATAATCCAAAACAAACATATCATAATTTTCGGCGGTATGTTCGGGTGTGATATCACCCCAGTCGTCAGCATTACCTGCATTGCCGTGCAGAAAAAAGATCAGTCCTTTAGCGGTATCAGCCTTGAACAATACGCCGCTTAATGTATCATTACCATTTTTGATGCTATACTCTTTAAACGGACATTTAAAGCTGAATTGGTGATCGCGCGGCAGCTTTGCTTCATGGAAGATCAGCTTGTCCTGCTTAAAATAAAAATAAGAGCAAACCGCTATGTAAAGTGCCACGGTAATACCAGCCAGCCAGGCCAGGATCTTAAAAAATTTGTTCATATTACGGGGTTAAGTTATATAAATGCCAGGGTTTAATCAAAGCCTTTATAACCGTGTCAACGTTAAAAAACTACTTATCTTTACCGCCAAGCGTTTATACTATGCCCCAAACACCTGCACTTAACAAGTGGCTCTATTTATTTTTAGGTTTAGCGGTAGCTATAAATTTCAGCGGGTTATTTGTTCCGCTGATGAACCCTGATGCAACTCTTTATGCCACCATTGCCAAAACCATGGTACTGCGTAATGATTATGTGAACATCTACGTTCGCGGCACTGACTGGCTCGATAAGCCCCATTTCCCATTCTGGATGGCGGCCCTGTTCTTCAAAGTATTCGGCATCAACACCTGGGCTTATAAACTGTCGGGTATTGTATTTATGCTGATGGGTGCGATATACACCTGGTTGTTCGCCAAAAGTTTATACAGCAAACAGGTAGCTATTTGGGCGGTGCTGATATTATTGACCGCACAGCACATTGTATTATCAGACAATGATGTACGTGCCGAGCCTTACCTTACCGGATTGATCATTGCATCGGTGTATCACTTTTACCGGTCGTACACCAAACCCTCGTTTTGGCATTTGCTGATTGCCTGTTTGTTTGCCGGTTGTGCGGTAATGACCAAGGGGATATTTGTGTTAATTACCATCGGCGGCGCTATTGCAGGCCATTTGATCATCACCAAACAATGGAAGCAATTATTCAACCTGCGCTGGTTATTAGCTGCCGTGCTGGTATTCATTTTTATGTTACCCGAGGTGTACTGCCTGTATGTACAGTTTGATGCGCATCCCGAAAAGCTCGTGTTCGGTCAGCATAATGTTTCGGGCATCAAATTCTTTTTTTGGGATAGTCAGTTTGGCAGGTTTTTTAATACCGGCCCTATCAAAGGCAGCGGCGATCCGTTCTTTTTTGTGCATACCACACTATGGGCGTTTTTGCCCTGGTCGTTACTGTTATTCGCTGCTATTTATCAGTTTATTAAAAAGGGCGTTAAAAATGTAAAGGCATACGAGTGGTTCAATCTCTGCGGAGCCATGCTAACATTCCTGATGTTCTCGGCTTCGAAATTCCAATTGCCGCATTATATCAATATCGTGTTCCCGTTCTTCGCGATCATCACAGCACAGTGGTTCTGTAATGTCCGGTCTGCAAAAAGCATTAAGGCTATCAATATTACCCAATGGGTAGTAATAACGTTGCTTGCTGTGGTTTTAGTTGTACTACATTTGTACTATCAACCTGAAATAAATATTGGGTTACTGGCTACGTTATTACTTACGCTTTTTGTTTTACCTGGCAGGTTTGGTAATAACTGGTTTGAGCGAATTGGTTTTCGCAGCATAATAATTTGTGTTATAGTAAACCTATACCTTAACCTTGCCTTTTACCCGGATCTATTAAAATACCAGGCCGGGAGTGAGGCAGGGATGTACATCAGCCAAAGCAAAATCCCAGTAAACATACCTGTGCTGCAAAGTGGCGACGACGTGAATTTTGCCATGGAGTTTTACCTTGACAGGCCTATGCTCACTATACCTGCCGATGGCTCCGCTCACTTACCTAATAACGCGTTTATGCTTTACGCTCCGGCCGAAGCGGTGAACACTATTCTGAACGGAAGGAATTTGAAAGTTATAAAGAAATTTGAGCGTTATGCGATTACACGCTTAAAACCATCCTTTTTAAACAAAGCTACGCGTAGCGAGCAAACTATCTGGATGGAGTTGGTTCTGGTATCGCCGGTTAAGTAGATCAATTTAAAAACATCTAAAAAAGCAATGCCCCTTCTACAATTGTGTAAAAAGGGGCTGTATAATAATTGGGGTGAGTTAGCTAAGCAGCTTTTGTAAATACTTACCGTAACCGCTCTTAATATATCGTTGTGCCAGGTTGCTTAACTGCTCGGCATCTATAAAGCCCATGCGGTAAGCTACCTCTTCAATACAACCAATTTTGGTGTCCTGGCGTTTTTCAATTACACGTACAAACTCGGTTGCATCGCTTAATGAGTCGAAAGTACCGGTATCCAGCCATGCGGTGCCGCGATCCATTACGCCAACCTGTAGTGTGCCTTGCTCCAGATAAACCTTGTTAACATCGGTTATCTCGTATTCACCGCGTGGTGATGGCTCCAGGTCAGCCGCTATCTGGATTACGCTGTTGTCATAAAAATATAAGCCCGGTACCGCGTAGTTTGATTTTGGTTTTTCCGGTTTTTCTTCGATAGAAAGGGCTTTGAAATCCTTGTCAAATTCAACCACGCCATAACGCTCCGGATCGGCTACTGGGTAGGCAAATACCGCCGCGCCCACCACATCATTAAAGCTTTGTATCAGTTTGCTAAAGCCCGAACCGTAGAAGATGTTATCACCCAGGATCAGGGCGGCTTTGTCATCGCCAATAAAATCCTTACCAATTACAAACGCTTGTGCCAGGCCATTCGGTTTTTCCTGAATGGCATACTCAAAGCGGCAACCCAGCTCACTGCCATCACCCAGCAGGCGCTTAAAGCCTTCGTTATCTTCGGGCGTGGTGATGATCAGTATCTCCTTGATATCAGCCAGCATTAAAACAGAAAGCGGATAGTAGATCATCGGCTTATCGTAAATAGGCATAAGCTGTTTACTGATGGCCTTGGTAATAGGATATAGCCTGGTGCCTGATCCGCCTGCTAAAATAATACCTTTCATATAGATGGGTGGTTTGTGTTGGTTAACGGTTTGATTGATTATTATTAATTATTTTTGAGCCTGTTGATGCAGATGGCCAGACTATCGCGCCAGTAAGGGATCTCGATATTCAACGCGTTCTTGATCTTGCTTTTGTCCATTACCGAATAAGCCGGGCGTACCGCTCTTGTTTTGTACGCGCTGGTTGGTATCGGCAGGGTTTTTACATGCGTTTCCGAAAGGTCAAATATAGCTTTCGCGAAATCATACCATGAGGCTACGCCCTCGTTGCTGTAATGGTACAGGCCATAAGCGGTGCTTTCAGTATTGATGATCTCCATGATGGCATAAGCCAGGTCGATACCATAAGTAGGTGTTCCTACCTGATCTGCAATAATGGTGAGCTGCTCGCGCTCAGCGCCAAACTTCAGCATGGTTTTAACAAAATTATTTCCATACTCGGAGTATAGCCAGCTGGTACGCAAAATGAAGTATTTTTCCATCGCGCTGCTAATAGCCAGTTCACCATCCAGCTTGGTTTGGCCGTAAGCGTTTATTGGCGCGGCAATATCGCCCTCTATACGTGGTGTCGGCTCGTTGCCTGCAAATACAAAATCAGTTGATACGTGGATAAGCGTGGTGCCGTACTCGGCGCAAAACTTAGCCAGGTTAGCGGCACCAACCTTGTTCACTTTATCGGCGGTTTGGTAATCATCCTCGGCCTTATCAACAGCGGTGTAAGCCGCGCAGTTGATGGCATAGGTTGGGCGTTGTGCTTCAAAAATGTTTTTCAGCGCGTACTCGTCCAAAATGTTCGCTTCCGTTTCGCCCGGGAAATAAATATCGGTTATCCCTTCATTCTCGGCTATTTGCTTAAAGCAGCTGCCTAATTGACCGGATGCACCGAATATTACTATGTTTTTCATGGTTTTGTATGTAGATATTAAAAGAAAGGCTCCTGAACGTCGGCAAGGTAAGGCAATATCCTGTCCTTTTCTGATGTTTGCAGGCTATCGGCTGGTAATATCCAGTCTATATTCAATGAAGGATCGGCATAATGCAAACCGCCTTCTGAAGCTTTGTTATAAAAATTATCGCATTTATATGCAAAAATTGCGGTGTCACTTAATACCACAAAACCATGCGCAAAGCCACGCGGAACGAACAACTGGTGCTGGTTCTCTTCGCTAAGGCGTGCGCCATAGTATTGGCCGTAAGTAGCCGAACCGGGACGAAGATCAACCGCAACATCCAGCACTTCGCCTTTTACTACGCGTACCAGTTTAGCCTGGGCATGTTCGCCTTTTTGCAGGTGCAGGCCGCGCAAGGTTCCCTTTGATGAGTAGGATTGGTTATCCTGTACAAAGGTAGTGTTGGTGCCGGTCAGTTCGTTAAAAGTTTGCTGGTTATAGCTTTCAAAAAAATAGCCACGGTCATCATTAAATACGCGTGGTTTTAATAGTACGCAACCCTCAAGCGGAGTAAGTTCAATAGTCATGTGTTGGTGGTTAGCGTTTGTCGTATTGAGTTTCGTAATAATCAGCATAAGCACCGCTGGTTATGCGCTCTATCCAGGCTTTATTGTTCAGGTACCAGTCAATAGTTTCTGACAGGCCTTGTTCAAAAGTTACTGATGGCTCCCAGCCCAATTCCTTGTTTAGTTTGGTGGCATCAATAGCGTAACGTGCATCATGGCCAGGGCGGTCTTTCACAAACGTGATCAGTTTCTCATTTGTCCCCGGTTCGCGACCAAGTTTTTCGTCCATCTGGCGGCAAAGCACACGCACCAGGTCAATGTTGGTCCACTCGTTAAAGCCGCCGATGTTGTAGGTATCACCGTTGTTGCCTTTGTGGAAAATCAGGTCAATAGCGCGGGCGTGGTCAATTACGTACAACCAATCGCGTACGTTTTTACCATCACCGTAAACCGGTAATTGCTTGCTGTTTAATATGTTATTGATCAGTAGTGGTATCAGCTTCTCAGGGAAGTGATTAGGGCCATAATTGTTTGAGCAGTTTGATACAATGGCCTGTATGCCGTAAGTGTCATGGTAAGCGCGCACAAAGTGATCGCTTGATGCCTTGCTGGCGCTATATGGCGAATGCGGATCGTACTTAGTAGTTTCTGTAAAAAAACCTTCAGTACCTAATGACCCGTAAACTTCATCTGTTGATATATGGTAAAAAAGATGCTTTGAGTAATCATCTTTCCAGTATTTTTTTGCGGCTTCAAGCAGTATAACCGTACCAATTACATTGGTTTGTACAAAATCAAGCGGATTGGTGATCGAGCGGTCAACGTGCGATTCGGCAGCTAAATGCACCACATCGGTAACGCCGTATTTTTCAAAAATGGTATTAATGGCAGCAGCATCAGTAATATCAGCGCGTTCAAATGTATAATTAGGCTGATCCTCTATATCTTTAAGATTCTCTAAATTACCGGCATAGGTTAGTGCATCAACATTGATTATCTGATAATCAGGATAATTTGTTACAAATCGCCTTACAACATGCGACCCTATAAAACCAGCACCACCGGTAATTATTATTGTTTTCATATAGAGTGTTTAAAATATAATTATAATTATTATTTGCCGAAAATAATGATAAAATTGTAACGGAACTAAGAGTTTATAATTTTTTTATTAAATATAATAGATAGTTTATCTTATTTTTATATGGATAACGGAGTACTAAAATAGGCATTGTATCAATAATTGCCGCAATAACCACGAAACTTACGCTAACAGGGCAAATGCAAATTGGTTTATTTTTCTGATTTAACTATTTTAATTATTTGGCTGATTAAGTCGGGGGCGGCAGTATCAACCCAATTTACATCTTTATCTCTGCGGAACCAGGTGAGTTGCCTTTTAGCAAAGCGACGGGTGTTTTGTTTAATAAGATCAATAGCTGTTTGCAGATCGGTTTTACCATCTACGTAATCAAACAGCTCCGAATAGCCTACGGTATTTAAGGCATTAAGATGGCGGTAAGGCAGTAGTGAGCGAACTTCCTCAACCAGTCCCTGCTCAACCATTACGTCAACGCGCCGGTTTATCCGCTCGTATAGCTGTTCGCGCGGCATATCTAATACAATCTTGATGATGTTGAACGGGCGTTTATTGATATTGGTTGTACGATACGATGAAAAAGGTTTACCAGTAGTTTCAAAAACTTCAAGGGCGCGTATAACGCGCTGCGGATTGCTCAAATCAACTTCGTTATAATAATCTGGATCGGCAGTTTTTAATTTTTCCTGCAGATGGTTGATGCCATGCTCCGCTAATTCCTGGTTAAGTTTTTCACGTACCGACGGATCGGCAACCGGCAACTCATCAAACCCCTCGCAAACGGCTTTTATATACAATCCCGAACCGCCGGCCAATATCACCACATCATGGATTTTAAACAATTCATCGAGCAGTTGCAGGGCCTGCTTTTCGTAATCGCCAACATTAAAATCATTAGTAACGGAGTGTGAGTTGATAAAATAATGTTTTACGGCTGCCAGTTCATCCGCGTCAGGTTTGGCAGTACCAATGGTCATCTCCCTGAAAAACTGCCTTGAATCAGCAGATACCACAACCGTATTGTAATGCCGCGCCAACTGTATGGCCGCGGCGGTTTTGCCTACTGCCGTTGGGCCTGCTACTACAATAAGTGTTTTTGAATCGCTGCGCTGATTCATCTGAAATACAAGCGTTTTAAAATTAAATAGCGATGGGTAAAGCCATCGCTATTTGATATGTTTTAGACCATGGTCCATAGTCTATGGTCTATCCACTAATTAATAATCATCCCGGCTACCGCGGCCACGACCGTCTTCGTCGTAATTTTCATTATCCGAAAATTCGTCGCCAAACTCATCGCTTTCTTCTTCGCGCTCCTCCTCGTCGTTGCTAACGGCTTCGCCGGTTTCATCAACTTCGGTAAAATCCTCCGTGTCCTCCGGGTTGTATTCCATTTCGTTCAAAAAGTCAAACTCTTCGCTGGTTGGCGGCAGTATGGTTGGGTTGAATACGTTGCCGAATTGCTTAGGCGCTTCGCCAATTGAACGTACAACCTGCGGATATTCAGCTTTTGGAGATTCATCCAGGATGATCTTCATCAGTTCCACATGAAAATCAAAAGGGCGGTCGAAGTTAAAGGTGTAATAAAACTTCTGGTGCGGATCATCAATAAAACTGCTCAGTTTTACTTTGTCCATCAAGGCTATGCCACGGTCAATTTTGCGCTGGTTAGGCATAAAGGTAATTTCCTCGCCTTTCGTCCACTGATCGTTGCTGATATAAAAAGATGAAGGATAGTCGGGGTTATAGCCTGTTGATTTATGTATCGCATAGTGAAGATCCTGAAATGTTTGGTTTGATTTAACATCGATCTCCCTTACAATATCATCATAATCCTCAAAGGTAACCCTGAACCTGTATACTGCCATTTGTTATATTTTTATCAAAATTAATAATGTTTTGTTTTATTTGGTTTGAGCAACAACTTTTAAGCCAATTTGTGTGCCTTTTTTAATAGTAAATTGAAGTGCCGCTTCGCGGGTGTTGGGTATCTCCCCTTCAAGGATGGCTTCGCGTATCTGGTTTTTGATAATTCCCACCTCACGGCCCTCTTTCAATCCGAATATCTCCATAATGTCGGTACCGGTAACGGGTGGCTGCCAGTTGCGTATGCTGTCGCGCTCCTCAACATCTTTTAGTTTTTGCTGAACCAGCTCGAAGTTTTGGCGGTACTTTTTAACCTTGTACTCGTTCTTGGTGGTAACATCGGCTTTGCAAAGCTGCATCAGGCTGTCAATATCGTCGCCCGCCTCAAAAAGTAATCGCCTTACTGCGGAGTCGGTAACAATGGATTGCGACAGTACGATAGGCCGCAGGTGAAGTTGTACCATTTTCTGAACAAACCTCATCTTATCGTTAAGCGGAAGTTTTAGCTGCGCGAATATTTTGGGCACCATACGCGCGCCTTTGTCCTCATGGCCATGAAACGTCCAGCCGTGGCCGGGTTCAAACCGTTTGGTGGGCGGCTTGGCAATATCATGCAATATGGCGGCCCAGCGCAGCCAAAGGTCGGTAGTGGTTTCGCAAATGTTATCCAATACCTGTAGGGTATGGTAAAAATTATCCTTGTGCCCTTTGCCGTCGCGGTATTCTACGCCGTAAAGCGCTACCATTTGCGGGAATATTTTATGCAGCAGGCCTGTATCAAACAGGTATTCAAAACCGAGGGATGGCTTTGGCGAGAGGATGATCTTGTTCAATTCATCCGTAATCCGTTCCTGCGATATAATCTTGATGCGATCCGTATTGGTTTTGATAGCCTCAATAGCCGTATCGTCAATTTTAAAGTTAAGCTGTGCGGCAAAGCGTATAGCCCGCATCATCCGTAAAGGGTCATCGCTGAATGTTTCAACCGGGTTAAGTGGTGTTTTAATCAGCTTTTGCTCCAGGTGCGATACTCCGCCGAACGGATCAAGCAGTTCTCCAAAGTTATTGGGATGTAATGATAGCGCCAGCGCATTGATGGTAAAATCTCTGCGGTTTTGGTCATCTTCCAAAGTACCATCTTCCACAATGGGCTTGCGCGAGTCGCGGCGGTATGATTCGCGGCGGGCACCAACAAACTCCACTTCCAGGTCGTGATATTTAAGCATGGCGGTACCAAAATTTTTAAATACTGATACCTGTACGTTCAGCTTTTTGGCTACGGCTTCGGCAAAGGTAATACCGTTGCCTATCACTACTACATCAATATCCTTTGAGGGGCGTTTCAGGAACAGATCGCGCACGAAACCGCCGATGGCATAAGCCCGCACGTTTTGCTGACCCGCCAGTAGCGATATTACTTTAAATATATGGTGTTGCAGATGCTCCTTCATTCCCTTTGTATGCCCGAGTGGCATTGATGAAAGGTGCAAATTTATAAAAATGAGCTATAAAACAGCCAATCAGCGGCGCAGAAACTCAAACCTGCCGTCAGGCGCTAAACGCATAATGGTTGATGGTTTTTTTAATGTAGTATCGTGCTGGTCTACATCAACCACGTAATCAACACCTTCTATAATTTCGGACGCTATTTCGTTAAAGTTTTGCGGAGATGGTTGCCCGCTGATATTGGCTGATGTTGAAACCAGTGGTTTACGCAGGCGCTGTATCAACTGCTCGCAAAAGGGATGTTTGGCAACGCGTATGCCTACACTGCCGTCAGCAGCTATCAGGGCTTCAGATATATTTTTGGCGCCTGGCATTACCAATGTTAATGGGTTCTCGGCATATTCTATCAGGTCGTAAGCTATATCGGGCACCTCGCGTACGTAGCTTTGCAGTTTGTTGTCGGTATCCAGCAGAATGATCATGCTCTTTGCTTCCTCGCGCTGTTTAAGGGCGAATATCTTTTTCACGGCCTCGGTATTAGTAGCATCGCAGCCAATACCCCAAATGGTATCGGTAGGATAGAGGATGATCCCGCCATCCTGAACAACTTTAAGGGCTTTTGCTACTTCGTCTTTAAGCATGGTTCAAATATTTACTCAGGGCTTCAATAATTTTTGTTTCGTTAAGCAACTGCATACACTTGGGTTTGCCGTAGAGCTTACAGGTATTGCGTACACAGGGTTCACAGCTAAGCTGATTAGCGCGGATCACCGTCATGTCATCCAGGTTAAAGGGCTCGGTATTGTGCTCGTTGCCGGCACCAAATAACACTACAACCGGCAAGCCAACGCTGTTTGCCAAATGCGCCGGACCGGAATCAACAGTAAGCAATGCCGCGGTACCCGCCATTAGTGATGCCAGGTTGCTGAGGCTGGTTTGGCCTGCATGATTAATTATCCTATCCTGGTTATCTACACCGGCAACAATAGCGTTTACATGCGCTGCATCCTTAAGGGCACCTATCATGCCGATGGTAATATCAGCAAAGGTACTCAACAACAGGTTAAGCAGGGTAATGCCTTTATCAACCGGCATACGGCGCGATTCTGCTTCGGAGTTAAAATTAACCAGCAATTGCCTGGGCTCGTTAAACAGGGGATGGGCGATGATCTTTACCGGTTCGGAGGGTATAGGCTGCCCGGTGAATTGCTCCAGAAGGGCGATATATTCACGTACCCGGTGTACGCCTTTCGGGCGTTTGCAGGCTTTAGTGAGTAAAAAGAAACCGCCTTCGCTGCCAAAACCAACCCGTTTTTTCGCACCTGTTGCAAAGGCCATCACAGCTGATGACAGAGATGGCGGAAGGTTAAAATAAATATCGTACCGCTGATTGCGTAGTACTTTGCCAAAACGGTACACGCCGCTCAATCCTTTAAACTCCTGCTTGGCGAAAGGATAAATATTAGAGATACCCGGAATCAAGGCGGCAATGCTTTTTAATTCCTGCTTAATAATCACATCAATCTGCGCATCAGGATAAAGCTGCTTTACCGCGGTAACAAACGATGTGCTCATCACCACGTCACCAAGCCAGTTAGGTAGCCTTATCAGTATTTTCATTTTTTAATGAGTAGTGAGATGTGAGATAAGCTGCAGTGCTATGCACTATCTCAAATCTCACATCTGGTATCTCAAATCTAAACTAAACGGCTACGTTATTTTCGCGCAGGGCGTCGTTCAGTGAAGTTTTTTTGTCGGTCGACTCTTTACGCTTGCCGATGATCAGCGCGCAAGGCACCTGGTATTCACCCGCAGGGAATTTTTTTGTGTATGAGCCCGGTATAACTACCGAACGTGCCGGTACGCGGCCTTTATATTCAATCGGCTCCTCGCCGGTAACATCAATAATTTTGGTTGAAGCGGTTAGTACCACATTAGCGCCAAGCACAGCTTCACTTTCTACGTGTACGCCTTCAACCACAATTGCACGTGAGCCGACGAAGCAGTTATCCTCGATAATTACCGGTGCAGCCTGAACCGGCTCTAAAACGCCGCCAATGCCCACACCACCGCTCAAGTGTACGTGTTTGCCAATTTGCGCGCACGAGCCTACGGTAGCCCAGGTATCAACCATAGTACCCTCGTCAACAAAAGCGCCTATGTTTACATACGATGGCATCAGGATTACGCCTTTGGCTAAATGCGCGCCATAACGGGCAATGGCATGAGGAACCACGCGAACGCCGGTTTGCTTGTAATCGGTTTTAAGCGCCATTTTATCATGGAACACAAACGGGCCCACCTTATTCTCTTCCATAACGCGGATAGGGAAGTATAGGATAACGGCTTTCTTGATCCAATCGTTAGTATGCCAGCGGCCGCCAATAACTTCGGCAACGCGGTATTCGCCTTTATCTAACCGTTCAATAACGGTTTCAATGGCGTCTTTGTATTCGTTATATTGTAACAGGGCGCGGTCTTCCCAGGCTTCTTCAATAAGTTTTTTCAGATCTTGCATGGTATTATTTAAACTTTGGGGCAAATTAAAGGATTTTTATACAAAAATGTGGGATGTTATTGGGCAGATAACTGTTTCATCGCCTCCGGATCAATTTGTTTCATTATAACAGCAAGAGCTACATAAATAAGTATAGCAATGCTTAATGCTCCCCAGATACTTTTAGGATAATAATCATCTGCCGGAAAGTAACGTTTATAAAAAAACACTGCGTACATATATCCGCCGATAATATTGGCCAATATTACAAGCAAATTTATTATGATAATGTCTTTGGTCGGTACAGAAATTATTGCCGCATAGGAAACGCATGAGTAAATCAGAGCAAATGCTCCGATCGCAAATGCAGCTCTTTTAAATCCTGAAATCCAAAGATTTCGTAATAGCAATGCAGCCCCCAAAAAACTCGAAAAAAATATGCTGAAACCCCATATGCTCCATTTGGAGTAAAGCTCTACATAATCCCCCTCGGGTTGCTCATCGGTATCCTCATAATCTTCTTCAAATTCGTCGTCGTATCTGTCGTTCTCAGTAGCCATATAATTATAGTATGAATGCAAAAGTATAAATGTGTTTTTAATTGAGATGTTTTTACATAGATAGATTATATAAGAATTATACACTTAATATTGTTATGTAACCTTTAATTTTGCCCTTATGCCTGAAAAAGAAAAACTACGTATAGATAAATACCTTTGGGCCATACGCCTTTTTAAAACACGTACACTGGCTGCAGAAGCCTGTAAGGCTGGCCGTGTTAAAAAGGATGGTCAGAATTTGAAAGCATCCTATGAGGTTAAGCTGGGTGATACTTACAACGTATCAAAAGGACTGGAACGGAAGGTGGTAAAGGTAACCGGCCTGCTCGAAAATCGTGTGGACGCCAAAAAGGCTGTCGACTTTTATGAGGATCTGACCCCGGTGCAGGATACGCATTCCTTTCAATCCATGTTTCAGGCGCCCACGTTACGTCGTGATCGTGGTGCGGGCCGCCCCACCAAACGCGACCGACGCGAGATCGACGATCTGCAGGAAGGTTTTTTCGAAAATTCAAGAGATAAAGAAGAAGAATAGGTATATTATATCCAAAACAAATAACAATGAAACCAACCTTGCGCATTTTAATTGCCGCTATGTTAATAATTGGCAGTTGCAAAAATGATGATTCTAAAGAAGTTATCCCCAAAAAAGATGAAACAGCTATAGCCATTGACGGAAAACAATATCCCACGGTCAAAATCGGGACACAATTATGGACTGCGGTGAATTATGAAGGTACCGGAGGCGTAAAGTATGATCAAATGGCTGATATGGAAAATTCCGGTAAACTTTACACACTCAATGAAGCCAAAACTATTAAACCGCCGACGGGCTGGAGATTACCTACTAAAGAGGATTACCTGAACTTAATGAATTACGTAGGTAAAACCTCGGAAAATTCAGGCGGTATATACTTGCAAAAGGAAGATGCATTGAAATTTATGGCTACAAAAACATGGTTTACAAAAGGCATTAATTCTTTAGGTTTTAATGCCGTAAGTACCGGCGCCTACGATGGTTATTTCAAACAATATGATTATTCAGGCAGGCTCGCCGTGTTTTGGACGACAAGTTGGGCAAAATCGAGTGATAATACCACAAATTTGCCTGTATGCTTTAGTATTTATGATCATTTAAGTGATGATGCTACCTATGTTTTAATTCATGCATTACAAAACGAAAGTAGCCGGCATGCTGTAAGATTCATTAAAAACTAACTTAAATGCAAAAGCCGCAGTTCAATCAAGAAATTGCGGCTTTTTTTTATAACACCCCTCCGTAGCAAGGCGGGGCGGTTTATTTCTTCTTATATTCTTCGTTCAGTCCCTTTAATACGTCAGCAGTAACGTCCAGACTTTGGTCTCCATAAAGCACGGTAGGGTTAAGGCGCGAGTAGCTTAATATCATTTTATAGCCTTTTTCTTTAGCGTATTTTTTAACGTAATCGCTAACCTTGTTAAATAGTTTGTCGTTTTCGTCGGCCTGGCTGTTTTGGAAAGCGGCTGTAGCGTTTTGCTCATAACCTTGCATTTCCTGTGCTTTTTTCTGTAAGCGTTGCTCCGTAGCGGCACGCTGATCGGCGCTCATGGTAGCAGCGTTTTTTTGATACTCCACAATCTCGCGTTGTATGGCTTGCTTGCGCGAGTCAACATCACCCTGTGCGGCTTTGCCCTTCTTTTGCAGGCGATCGCCCATATCTTTCACATAATCGTATTTAGCCAGCAGGGTATCCTGGTTAATGTAAACTATGGTTTCTTTGGCAGGGGCAGCGGTTGTACCGGTAGTTGTAGTGGTTGCTGCAGGTTTGTCTGCTGGTTTTTGCTCATTATTGCAAGCGGCTAAAGTGCCGGCTATTACTAATGCTGCAGAGGCAGCGCCTAAAGTCAGTTTTGAAAAGTAAGAGGCTTTATGTATCATCATCCTTCAGTAAAAAATTTCACAAATATAACTTTTAGCAATTACTATCCTAATCATTTAACAGGCAAGTTTCCACACCCGGGTAGTTATCAACATAGCGGTAATCTCGCATATTTTTCGTATTTTTGAAGGTTATACTTTTAATTATTTATGAGCGAACAAAATCAGGATAAATCAAATTACTCAGCAGATAATATACAGGTTTTAGAGGGTTTAGAGGCTGTACGCAAGCGACCCTCCATGTATATTGGCGATACCGGCGTTAAAGGTTTACACCACCTGGTATATGAGGTGGTTGATAACTCGATAGATGAGGCACTTGCCGGCTATTGCGATGATATAAAGGTTACTATCCACAAAGGCAATTCTATTACGGTTGAAGATAACGGCCGTGGTATTCCGACAGGTATCAACACCAAAGAAAATAAATCGGCACTCGAAATTGTAATGACCGTATTGCATGCGGGCGGTAAATTTGATAAGGATACCTACAAGGTATCAGGGGGTTTGCACGGTGTGGGTATTAGCTGCGTTAACGCGCTGTCAACCCATGTCAAAACCGTAGTGCACCGCGAAGGCAAAATATTTACCCAGGAGTATGAACGCGGCAAGCCGTTGTTTGATGTAAAATCAATAGGCGAGAGCGAACGTACCGGGACTATACAAACTTTCCAACCCGATCCGGAGATATTCACCACTACTTTAGAGTACAAGTACGATACCCTGGCAGCCCGTTTGCGCGAGCTTGCATTTTTGAACAAGGGCATCCGCTTAACTTTGACGGACGAGCGTGATGAATTACCTGAAGGCGGTTTCTTATCTGAAGAATTTTTCTCGGAAGGTGGCCTTAAAGAGTTTGTTAAGTTTCTGGATGGTACCCGTGCCTCCATTATCCCGGAGCCTATTTATGTTGAGGGCACTAAACAAGGTGTACCGGTTGAGCTGGCTTTACAGTATAATGACAGCTACTCGGAAAATGTACACTCGTACGTTAACAACATCAATACCATCGAGGGCGGTACACACGTAGCTGGTTTCCGTATGGGTTTAACACGTACGCTAAAATCATATGCTGATAAAGAAGGTTTGCTAAAAAATGTTAAGGTTGAAATTACTGGCGACGACTTTCGCGAGGGCTTAACAGCGATCATATCAGTAAAAGTGGCCGAGCCTCAGTTTGAAGGCCAAACCAAAACCAAGCTGGGTAACAGTGAGGTGAGCGGCGCGGTAAACGTTGCCGTTGGCGAAATATTGAGCAACTACCTGGAGGAAAACCCCAAGGAAGCGCGTATGATCGTTCAGAAGGTTATTTTGGCTGCTACTGCCCGTGCAGCGGCGCGTAAAGCACGCGAGATGGTACAGCGTAAAAACGTAATGGGTGGCTCAGGCTTGCCGGGTAAACTGGCCGATTGCGCCAACAGCGATCCTGCATTGTGCGAGATCTACCTGGTCGAAGGTGACTCGGCGGGTGGTACTGCCAAGCAGGGCCGTAACCGTGATACACAGGCCATATTGCCTTTACGTGGTAAGATATTGAACGTAGAGAAGGCCATGGAGCACAAGATCTATGAGAACGAGGAGATCAAGAACATGTTTACCGCGCTGGGTGTAAGCATTGGTACGCCGGAGGATGCCAAGGCACTTAACCTTACCAAGCTGCGTTACCACAAAATTGTGATCATGACGGATGCTGACGTTGACGGCTCCCACATTACTACGTTGATCCTGACCTTCTTCTTCCGTTACATGAAAGAGTTGGTTGAATTTGGTTATGTATACATTGCATCTCCACCACTTTACCTGGTAAAAAAAGGTAAAGAGCAGGAGTATTGCTGGACAGATGAGCAACGCGATCAGGCTATACAACGCCTTAAAGGTGCCGGTAAAGAGGATAGCGTACATGTGCAACGTTACAAAGGTTTGGGTGAGATGAACGCCGAGCAGCTTTGGGAAACTACCATGAACCCTGCCACCCGAACGCTAAAACAAGCAACCATTGAAAACGCTGCCGAGTGCGACCATACCTTCAGCATGCTGATGGGTGATGAGGTTGCTCCACGTCGTGAGTTTATCGAGAAGAATGCGAAATACGCTAAGATTGACGCGTAAGTAGCTAACAGATACAAAAAAGCCTCTCAATTTTTTGAGAGGCTTTTTTATGCTTTCCGCTTTCGTGTTTTTAGTGTGATTTGTCGCTTGCCATAATCAATTACTGCTTTGTACTTCATTAAAACATCGCCCCCTAAAACACCCAATACCTTGGGGTGGTTAAGTTGTTCGTATGCTATGTTGATGGTGGAGAGGTCGAGCACAGCCGCGTCAAATGCGTCCAGTTTAAGGTCGCCCAAATACATATCACTAAGTGTAGCCGTGAACGACACCATGGTGTTGGTACCTAAGCCGGTAGATAGTTTATCGCTTGCCAGAATAAATTCCTCGCCGTTAGCTTCGGTCAGCAAGGCTTTATCCAGCGCGGTACGCGATGCGCCTGTATCCAATACCAGTTTATAGGTTTTGCCAAATAAAGTAATATCAATTAACGGGTGAAAGCCGTCGCCTTGCAAGTCAATTATATTTAACGGTATGATGTATTGCATTGGGGGGCAAAGGTAGTATTTTCAGTTTGCAGTGCGCGGTTTGCAATGGGCAGTATATTGCTTACTGCCCACTGTAAACTGCAAACTTTATTAAAACGGATAACCGATAGCCAGGTTGAACACTAAGTTTTCGTGGCGCCATGCGCTGCTGCCAAAGTCAATCTTATCAATCACCCAGCGCTGGCCCTCAGGCAGCCATGGCTTGCGGATAGGGAAACCAAGGTCGGTACGCAGTACCAGTACGCTTACGTCAAAACGTAAGCCCACACCGGCGTCAACCGCGAACTCTTTATAAAAGTCTTTGCCAAACGCTGCGCCCGGTTGCGCGCCATTGCCACGCATTAACCATATGTTACCGGCATCAACAAATACGGCACCGCGCACAATGCTGAAAAGTTTCGGGCGCCACTCTACGTTGCCTTCAATACGAATATCACCTGCCTGATCGGGTAGGAAACCACCCTCCTCTGGCCGGCCGGCATAATAAGTTCCCGGACCTATTGATCGTGCGCGGAAACCACGTAAGCTGTTTGAGCCACCAATGAAGAACTGCTGACTATAAGGCATCAACGTTGAGTTGCCGAATGGTACACCAACGCCCACCATTAAGCGGGTAGCAATCGAGCTGTTTGGGCCTGTTTTATGATAAAAACGCAGATCGTTCTCAAACTTTACAAACTGGTTAAATATACTGCCAAACAGGTATTTCTCCTTACCTGCAAGGGTGTCTGCACCTGATACTAAACCCGCAATTACCCCTGATGAACTTACACGACCGTTGTAAAACAATGTGTTTGTACGATACTCCTCAGTAGTATTAGTATAGGTATAGCTGTAGCTTGGGCCAAAGGTAAATTGCCTGTCAATTACATGCTGCAACGCGGGATTTCTGCTATTTCTTATACTGTCACGATACAGTTGTGTTACATTGGCCGGGTTGACAAAATTGATATTGATCAAGTTCAACTCGTGGCTTTTGTGTACGCTTTGTTTCCAGTCATAACCGAATGATCCGTTAAAGGAGTTCAAGGTATATAAATTGGTACGGTTAATTAATGTATAACCTAAGGTTAGATTAGTATGCGGAATGTAGGCATTATCTGAACGTATATTGATCGGCGATATGAACCTTGGCCAGGTCAGTTTCATTTCGCCACCTACTTGGTACACGTTAAAGCCGCCACCCTGTCCGGAGAATTGCACATCTGAACTTCCGAATAAGCGGAAGGTAAGTAATTCTGCTCCTTTAAACGCGTTACGGTGCTTCCAGTTGATGTTGATTTGTGTACCGGTAAAGTTGGCTGAGTTGGTACGGCCAAGCACATCAACCTGTATCGATTTTTTTTGATAAGGGGTCAAAAAGTAAAATACATCCAGTTTTGATGAGTCAGATGCTACAGGTTCAAACCTGTTCTTCACAAATTTATAGGGGCCCAGGTTTACAAAGCGGTTAAGCGAGTTGTTATGCGCCGTACGATTATAAACCTCGCCTGGTTGCATCAGCACAGTATTTTTAAATGCGAACGGCCTGATGGATTTCCGCCTGTCAACCACGTTATACCAGCGGTACGGCACCGCCTGATCCAGATGGAGTGCAGTATCGCGCAGCGAATAGCTTGGGTATACATACAGTTTATTGATGGTATAAATACGGCGGTCGCGGTCATTAACCTCAGGTTTTACGGCCACAAAAATATCTACCTGGTGGTTGTTAACCGTGCTGTCTATCCGCATAATGATGTCCTCAGGCGCGAAGTAAAAGAAGCCTCTTTCTTTTAGTTTGGCATCAATGCGCAGGCGCTCAGTTTTGATTACATCCAGATCGTACTTGTCGCCTGGTTTTAATAAAGTTTCTCCGGCGGTTCCGGCAATGGCGGTATCTAAACTTTCATTACCCTTCGGGAACGTTACACTGCGGATCTTATAAGCCGGACCGGTATTAACCGTATATTCTGCTTTGGCTGTTTTCTTTTTACCAATTGTATCACCGCTTACAGTAGCCTGGAAATAGCTTTTATTTTGCAGCCGGTTTTGCAAAATCTGGCTGTTCTTTTCGAGGTTAACCTGACTGGCTAAAACAGGTGGCTCGCCAAATTTGGTGTTTAGCCAGTGTTTAAAACCTTTAGTTTTATTAGTGCGCGTTTTATTGTAGATGTAGAGCTTTACCCGTAAACCCAGAATAGAAGAGTTTGGCTTCGGCCTCAGCAACGGTGTAAGATCGGCCTCTAAAGCCTTGCGGTCGCTTTTCTTTAAGCTGTCTGTGTCCACAATTTTAACCTTGCCGCCGGTATATAGCTTTTGCCCCGGTTGCAGGTATTTGGTATTGCTGCAGGCGCTTAAAAAAATGGTAAGTACTAAAACGTATTTTATATTTTTTATCATGAGTTTAGTTTGTAGGTTGCTCTTTTTTCTGTTGCTCTTCCTGTTGTTGCTGTTGTTCGTCTTTACGCTCAAGAGCTTCGTTACGCTTATCTTCTTCCTCTTCCTTGCGTTTTTGCTCCTCTTTATATTTGCGGCGCAACCTTCTTTCTTCCGGAGTACGCTTACGGAATATCTCGCTGAAGCGGTTATAATCCATGGTCAGTGTAAAGCCCAGGCCGGTTTCGATGATCTGCCCCTGAATAACCACAAACTCATCGCGGCGGTAAGCGCGTAAGGTATATCTACCATCGCGGCTTAGCTTGTAGTTTACCGACACGTTACCGGCAATATTGGTAGCCTTTTGGCCAGCCTGCGCACCCTCAAGGTTGAAGTTATTTCCTACTGATACCGTTAGCCTGTCGTTAAGGAAGCGTTTGGAAACGCCCACGTTCAGGTCGGTCCGGTTAGTTGCCGTGCCCGACGAGTAATCCTCTCCGGATGTCAACCCAAAATCAAGATCAACTCCCTGGATAAGGCCACCTGCCAGATTGTTTAGTTGATCGGTAAGCAAACCGCTTACACTGTTACGTATAGCGCCTTCAACACCCGAACCACCGCCCTGGCTTTGCAGTGGGTTGTCGCCAATAAAGTGGCCGAGTATCAATACGCCCAATACTTGTTTGTTCAACTCATTCGGATCCTGGCGTACCTGTGCGAGCTTGTTTTCAACTATTGTAAGCACCGTTTGCGGCATCGAGTAATTGCTGTCAGGCAAAATAATATCGAAACTGATGTTTGGTTTCAGCAGCTCGTTTTTTAGATTAAGGTTAACGTTGAACGGTAGTTTTTGCTTAGCCATTGTAAGCGTTTGCGGATCATCGTATTGGCTGGCGATAAGATCTATCGGCGGCACATTGGCCACGTATACGGCCGTCAGATCAACATTTGCACTGGTTGGATCGCCTGTCCATTGTATGGTGCTGCCTTGCTTAAAGTCGAAACGGCGTTTAACCGTAGCGAATGACAAGTTGTATGAGCCTTGATTAACGGTATAAGTGCCTGTAAGGTTGATCTTACCACTCGGATCGATACCGCCGTTCAGGCTGGCCTCTCCTCTGATGTTTACCTTATCGCCGCTACGCTCATCAATTATAATGTTGAAGTTGGCATTTTTATGTACGTTGATGTTAGCGGATACATCAAGCCCAGTCACGTCAGATTTGCGTAGCGAATCCAGCTGGCGGGCTAACAATATCGAGTCGAGTTTTGGCGCGTCCTTATCAATAAATTCCACCACTCCTTCGCGGTCTACAACGCTTGGGTCAGAGCTAGGTAGCACAAAGGTCATATCGGTTTTTTCATTTACCGTTAGCGTCGCATCTACTACGGGTGATTTCATATCACCGCGTACCTTAATGTTGGTGTTGATAAAGAGCTTGCCCCAGAATAATTTATTATCTGCCTGGGTAGAGTTAATTACCCTGAAATTATCAGCATTGATATCCATGCCGAAAGCAAAATCGGTATAGGTTTTAGTATATACGCTGCCCGATACCACGGCTTTATTTCCGGTTGAATCTACCAGGGTGAAATCATTGAAACGGATGCCCTCATCATTAAAAGTAATGCTCTCTTGCGGCATCCTGAAGTAAGAGTTAAGCATTGATACATTGAAACCTACCTTATTGAAGTTGATATCACCGCGTACCGCAGGTGCCGATGGTGTTCCGGTAATTTTTAGCGCGCCGGTTATATCACCGCTGGCATTGCGTATGGCACCAAAGCTAAAGCCCTGTATGCTCTTCATATCAAGCTTCACGATGTTCAGGTTCATGTCCATCCGGCTTTCAGGCGCGGTATAATACAAGCCGTTCAAATCAACTTGATTTCCTTTTCCGGTGATGCTTACGTTGGCGGCATAAGCGTTCGCGGTTTGGTTATCAACCTTAATAGCGATGTTACCAACCGTATCACCCTTAAAGTTAAAGTCGCCTACATTGATGGCTGCTGTAAATACAGGCGAAGCTTGCAGGTTGCTCACATTGGCATCACCATTAATAGTACCGCCCACCTGTAACGAGTCTTGCTGAGCAATCTTAGTCAGCGTTTCTATTTTAAAGTTGCGGAATTGCACATCAATAGGAGCGTTGGCCCGCTGCGGATTGCTATTCACGCTCAACACCTGGTTGGCGTTGGTTATGGTAAAGTTGCGGGCCAGTATACCTTTGTTACCAAACTGAAGGGCGTTGTCAGCATTTACCGCCCACGGCATGTAATCGAGCAGTAAACCATCCTGTACAAAGCTAAACTGGTATTGCTGCGGCAATACGCTCAGCGTACCGGCGATGCGGTAGCGTTCCTTGCGCTCACGGTCGCGTACCTGCAGGCTGGTAAACAACTTATCATCCTTCAGGTTGCCTGATATCGAGGTATAGAGTATATCAATAGATGGAGATACCTTCACCTCGTCAACAGATAATTTGTAGTTAAGCGCACTGTCGGTAGTGTTAACATCCAGCGCCATGTTATTTACTACCTGCTCACCGTATACCACTTTAGGTATTGCGCCTTTAACAACAAGCTCTCCTGTGGTGCTGTTAAACCGCCCGTTGATCAGTACCGGGTCAAGCGTTTTCAGATCGGGCGCAAATTGCTCTATCAGCGGGGTTTTTACAAAGCGTATATCAAACGCAAATTGCTGTGGCGGATACTTAACCTTAGGCGCAGGCTTAGCGCCGCTGGCTAATGCGGTGTTAAAATATTTAGCTATTAAATCCTGCATGGCAGGGGCAATGCCGGTAAGGGTATATTTGCCGCCCATGTGTGCGGTAAGCATCGGCGTTTTCAGCCACAGCGTGCTGCTATCCGCATTAGCGGTCGACTTAAGGCTGATGGTATCCAGTTGTATGCGCTGTGCTTTTTGTATCAGCACCATATCGGTCAGCATAATATCGGCATTAAGGTAATCCGGGTCGGCGGTTGGTACATCGGCAATCAGCTTGCCGTGAAAGCGCATCGGATCCTTAGTTAGCTTCAGGTTTTGCATGTTAATGCTGTCAACCAAAAGGGTAGCCGTTACCGATGGATATTTTTTGTTCATGTTGGCCTTGGCATCCAGGTTAAAGTTGATGTTTGGGTCCTTCATAAACGCCTTGGCTACATAGCTGCCATTGCTGGCGCTGCCCTGCATTACCAGGTTGCGGTAGTTATAACCTTTAACATAGGCCTTGTTTACATTGCCATTAAAGTTAAGGCTGGCGTGTTTAGGGTCGAGGCCGGTACCTTTAATAGTAGCAGATAATGTTACCATGCCCACCATTTGTGGTTGTTTGGTAAGCGCCCCCACATTCAGGTTAACCGCCCTTATATTAGCCAAATATTTTTCGCTGCCTTTGCGGCCGCCACTGCGCATACCGGCGGTAAGGTCAACCGCGCCATAGCTTGAGCGGAGGGCCATCTTGGTATCAAAATCCTTCATGCTGCCCTTAAAAGTACCCTTAAGGTTGATATTGGTCGGGATGCTAACGTTAGGCGGTATCATACCTGCTGATGCAAGTTTGTATATATCGGTGCGGGTGGTGTTAAATTCTTTGAGGTTTACGTTGAAGTAAGCCTTGTTCATGTCCGGCAGGCCTCGCATATCTGCGGATGCCCTAATGCGGGTGCTGCCAAAGCCCAGCAGTTCTAGGTCACGGATGTGCAGATCGCTCACGGTACCGTTCACCTTACCATTGATGCGGAACACGGCATTACGCAGGTTACGCATCTGCGGCATATTGGCCATGGCCGGCGTCAGCAGGGTAACATCGCGCATACCTAAACGGCTGCCGTCAAGGTTGGCATTTACACCCAGCGAACCAATGTTTTTGCTGATGGCATCAATAGAGGGATAGCTTACCTCAACCGATTTTTGCAATACCGTGTTAGGCGTTTCAACCAGCAGATCTTTCAGGTAAGCGCTTTTTGGTCCGTAAAAAAAGTCGGTATTGAATTTTTTAAGTGAGAAGCCGCTTTTCTCGTTAAAGGTTACGGCATTGATCCGGCCTGATGAACTATCCGGGTTGTAGGATACATCCTCAATATCAACATTCAGGTTTTTAATATACATGTGCCCGGGATCTAAACCCGCTTTAAGTGGTTTTTGGGCGTTGTTATCAAACCTGATGTTGTTATTATTAATGGTGAATTTTTTAAGCGTAACAGCCCAGGCAGATTTATTTGGCGCCGATACCATGGTGTCTACCGTTTTAACCGCTTTTTCAGCAGCCTTAACAACGGTTTGCGGTTTAGCAAAGGTTACGCTGGCATTGGTTTGGTTGAGGGTGATGTTGGCAATGCCTACCTGCTGTTTTTTCAGGTCTATCTTATCCAGCGCAACCAGCAATTTGCCCAGGTCAACGCTGGCATCCATTTCGCCGCTGCGGTAGTCAACCTTTACTTTTGATATGTCTACCTCATCCAGGTCGAGCTCCATATTTAATGGCTCAGTAGCTGCGGTATCAGTTGCAGCGGTTTGCGCTATTGATGATCCCTTGGGCGTTTGTATAATGGTAGCGTTAACGCCCGACAAGTTGATCTTCGGTATGCCGAACTTCATCTTATCAAGGTCAAACTCCTTAATGCGCGTATCAAAGTGCCCTAGCAGAAATTTGATGTCGTTGCCGGTTGTTTCGTCCTTATATTTTATGTTGATCCGGTCGAGTATAATATCGCCCATGGCGAATTTCATGGTCGAGGTAGTGTCCTCCGGCTTTACTTCCTTTTTTTGCTCTCCGGCGAAAGCCTTCAATATATAATCGAAATTGAAAAGGCTATCCGGCCCGCGGCTGATGTTTGCCGTAATGCCCTGCAGGTTGATCTCATTAATTTCAACGGTGTTGTCAAGCAATTTAAATAGGCTAATGTCGACCTTCAGTTTATCGCCCGCCAATAAAGTGTCTCGCTTTTGGTCTTCAAAGTAAACATCTTCCAAAACAATAAGCTTAGGCAGCCCGAGCGACAAATGGCCTATCTCCACCTTGGTGCCTATTTTATTTTGTAAAAATGTTACTGCTTTATTTTTAGCAAAGTTTTGTACCGATGGCACCTGTATCAAAATAACTACAAGGAGTATTAAAAATATAACACTTGCAATTATCCAAAGGATGGTTTTAAGGGCGATGCGTCCAAATTTTTTCAAAATTGTAATATATTTAAGGTTGAAGTAAATACTTCGTGTGAAATATCAAATAACGTGCAACGTGAATTTTTACCACCAGCAAACAAAGTGGGAAAGGATAAATAAAAAGGGCATTTTGGCACAAAAAACAAGTTTTATTTGCTAATAACTCGGTACTAAGTTTTTCAACACTTGATACGTTAAAGTTGTTTTTTAATAACTTTGTATTTCTGCCTTAAAATTGATTTGGAGTTGTTGTTATGCCTGATTTTTCCCATTTACACGTACATACCCAGTTTTCGTTACTTGATGGTGCTGCCGATATAGGCAAGCTTTACAAAAAAGCCGCTGCCGATGGAATGAAAGCCCTTGCCATTACCGATCACGGCAACATGTTCGGTGTATTCAAGTTTGTGGCCGAGGCAAGCAAGCATAACGTAAAGCCTATTGTGGGTTGTGAATTTTACGTGGTTGAGGACAGGCACATTAAGCAATTTACCAAAGAGAAAAAGGACGTTAGGCGCCACCAGTTACTGCTGGCCAAAAACCCCGAAGGTTACCGTAACCTGGTGAAGCTATGCTCATTAGGTTATATGGAAGGCTTGTACAGTAAATGGCCACGTATTGACAAGGAGCTGATCTTAAAATATCATAAAGGCCTTATTGCTACTAGTTGCTGCATTGGTGCATCGGTGCCGCAAGAGATATTAAAAAATGGCGAAGAGGCCGGCGAGCGCGAGCTGAAATGGTGGCTCGACCTGTTTGGCGAGGATTACTACATCGAGCTACAGCGCCACAACATACCCGAGCAGGAGATAGTGAACAACGCCCTGCTTAAATTCGCTAAAAAGCACAACGTAAAAATAATCTGCTCGAACGATTCGCATTACGTGGATCAGCAGGACTCAAACGCGCACGATATTTTGCTGTGCGTTAATACTGGCGATATGCAAAGCACGCCTATCGCTACGGACGAAGAAGGCGGTAAGGGCTACCGTTTTGGTTTTCCTAATGACCAGTTTTACTTTAAAACGCAGACTGAAATGGGCAAGCTGTTTCATGATCTGCCCGAATCATTAGATAACACCAATGAGATAGTTGACAAGATTGAAACGCTGAAACTAAAGCGTGATATCATGTTGCCCAACTTCATCATCCCCGAAGAATTTAAGATACATAACACGCCTGATGCCGATACGCTAAACCAGTGGGAGTACCTGAAGCACCTCACGTTTATGGGTGCCAAGGAGCGGTATATTGATATTAGTCCGGAAGCCGAGGAGCGCATTAATTTTGAGTTGTTCACCATCCGTACCATGGGTTTCGCGGGTTACTTCCTCATCGTGGCCGACTTTATAAAGGCCGGGCGCGATATGGGCGTGTTCATCGGGCCTGGTCGTGGTTCGGCGGCAGGCTCGGTAGTGGCGTATTGCATCGGTATCACTAATATCGACCCGATAAAATATAATCTCCTGTTTGAGAGGTTTCTGAACCCCGACCGTAAATCAATGCCCGATATTGATACCGACTTTGACGACTCCGGCCGGCAAAAGGTAATTGATTACGTGGTTGATAAATATGGCAAAAACCAGGTAGCCCAGATTATTACCTACGGCTCCATGGCAGCCCGTACCAGTATACAGGACGTGGGCCGTGTGCTGGATATGCCGCTTGCCGAGGTGAACGCGCTGAAAAAGCTGGTACCCGAAACGCTGGGTATTACGCTTAAGCAGGCTATTGAGCAGGTTCCTGAGCTGCAACTGATCTATAAAACCAATGATATAAAAGGTACCGTGCTGCGCGAAGCTGAAAAGCTGGAAGGCTCGGTACGTAACACGGGCGTACATGCCGCGGGTATCATCATAGCGCCTGATGACCTGACTAATATCGTCCCGGTAGCAACCGCCAAGGACTCGGATTTGTTGGTTACCCAGTTTGATGGCCGGGTGATTGAAGATGCCGGTGTTATCAAGATGGACTTTTTGGGGCTTAAAACCTTAACCATTATTAAGGATGCCCTGCGCATGATCAAGCAAAACCATGGTGTTGAAATAGATATTGACTACATACCGCTTACTGATCAAAAAACGTTCGAGCTTTATCAGCGTGGCGATACCAATGGTACATTTCAGTTTGAAAGTGACGGCATGCAAATGTACCTGCGCGACCTTAAGCCCGATAAGTTTGAGGACTTGATAGCCATGAACGCGCTTTACCGCCCAGGGCCGATAGAATATATACCCAACTTTATTAAACGTAAGCATGGGCAAGAGCCAATTACTTACGATTTGCCTGAGATGGAAGAATACCTGGCCGAAACCTATGGTATTACCGTTTACCAGGAGCAGGTGATGCTGCTGTCGCAAAAATTGGGTGGCTTTACCAAAGGTGATGCCGACGTTTTGCGTAAGGCAATGGGTAAAAAGCAGATTGAGGTACTTAATAAAATGGAAGCCCAGTTTATGGATGGCGCGGTGGCCAAAGGTCACCCCAAAGATAAACTGACCAAAATATGGAACGACTGGAAGGCCTTTGCGCAATACGCGTTCAATAAATCGCACTCTACCTGTTACGCTTTCGTGGCCTATCAAACAGCCTATCTCAAAGCACATTACCCGTCAGAATATATGGCGGCGGTATTGAACAACCAGAACAGCATTGATAAGATATCCTTCTTTATGGAAGAATGCCGCCGCATGGGCGTAGTTGTTTTGGGTCCGGATATTAACGAGTCGCAAATGTCGTTTGCTGCCAACCGCAAGGCAGAGATCCGTTTCGGGCTTGCCGGTGTAAAGGGCGTAGGGGAAAAGGCAGTTGAAAGTATAATAGAGGAGCGTAACCTGAACGGGCAATATACCTCTGTTTATGATTTTGCCCGCCGCTCAAACGTGCGCAGTGTAAACCGTAAATCGTACGAAAATTTGGTGTATGGCGGTGGTTTTGACGCCTTTGGATACAACCGTGCACAGTTTTTCGCTAAAACGGAGAACGGTCTTTTAACCGGGGTTGAGCGATTAATTAAGTACGCAAACGATTATCAAAACACCCAAAACAGTTCGCAGGCATCGTTGTTCGGCGGTTCTGTAGCGTCATATATACCCGAGCCGCCAATGCCTGATTGTGACGAGTGGGGTCTGATTGAAAAATTGAAATATGAACGTGATGTGATTGGTATATATCTGACCGGTCACCCGCTGGATAATTATAAACTAGAGCTCGAGAAGTTTTGTAACACTACCGTATCTGATCTTAAACTGATGCAAAAAGCGCGTTCGGGGGAGGGCGGTGATGATGTGGCGGCGGCTTTTGCCCAGCTACGCAAACGCGGCGAAATATGTGTTGGCGGATTGATGAGCAACGTACAGCATAAAACCACCAAAACGGGCAAGCCATTTGGCACCTTTGTGCTGGAAGATTATAACGACTCCTATGAATTCGCGCTGTTTGGTGATGACTATGTGAAGTTCCGTAACTTGTTGGTTGATGGCTTTTTCATCCATATCAAGGGTAATATCGAAGAAAAATTCAGGCAAAAAGATAATTGGGATCTGCGCATAGTGGTGATGAGCCTGCTGTCTGAAATGCGCGATAACCGCAGCAAATCAATTGAAGTGCCTTTAAGCCTGCATGATATCAACGGCCAGATGATCAATGCCCTGCTTGGCATTATTCAGCAGAACAACGAAAAGTATCCGGTAAAAAACTGCGGCCTTCGCATTACGATCAAGGATTTTGAGGATGATCTTACCACGGCCGGTACATCAAAGGTATTCAAGGTGAACCCGAGTGATGATTTAATGGAAGAAATATTTGCCCTAACCCGGGTACAACCGGTTTTGCATACTAAATAAAAGGTGAGGAGAAGGCACGATTTTCTCCTCATTAACGTATCTTACTTATCGTCCGCTAAAGCTAATAAGCCCTTTACATCTAATGCTTTGGTAAACATGGTAAGGTTGCCGTGCTCGTCAAGCGGCCATTGGTCGCGGGGGCGGTCCCAGTAAAGTTCTACACCATTTTTGTCGGGGTCATCCAGGTATATGGCTTCTGAAACGCCATGGTCTGACGCGCCGCTGATCGGATAACCAGCATCAAGCAATCGTTTTAAAATTACCGCCAGATCCTTACGCTCCGGATACAATATCGCGGTATGGAATAAACCGGCAGTGTGTTGCGGTGCAGGGCCGCCATCCTTACTATACCAGGTATTTAAACCGATGTGATGATGATACCCGCCTGCAGAAATAAATGCTGCCTGATCGCCGTACATGGTAACCAGTTCAAAGCCCAGCAAGCCAATATAAAAATCCATAGCGCGCTGCAGGTTGCTCACTTTTAAATGCACATGGCCTATGCGGGTTTGGGCGGGGATGGTGTAATTATCCATAATTATATATGTTTAAACATCAAATTTAAATATAAAGCCAACAGCATTGGTAATCAGTTTGTAAATATACTTAACGCTGTAGATGGCAGCTTGTATTTTAGCGCGGCTTTAGTTGTGTGTAAACACTTATGCCTATCTTTGCAGTTATGATCGTCAAATCAGCGGAATTTATTTGCAGCAATACACAAATATCCAAGCTACCACCACCGGTAAAGCCTGAGTACGCTTTTATCGGGCGTTCAAATGTGGGAAAGTCATCGCTCATTAATATGCTTACAGGCAAAAAGGGTTTGGCGAAAACCTCGCAAACACCGGGTAAAACGCAGCTGATCAATCATTTTCTAATTAATGACGATTGGTACCTGGTTGATTTGCCGGGTTATGGTTACGCCCGCATCTCTAAAAGCAAAAAAGAAGACTGGAATAAATTCATTCGCACCTATCTTGATAAGCGCGAAAGCCTGCAATGCGTTATGGTTTTGATTGACAGCCGTCTGGAACCGCAAAAGATCGATCTGGAATTTTGCAACTGGCTGGGCGAACATGGCCTGGCATTCGTGCTGATATTTACCAAGGCCGACAAACAATCCGCCATAAAAACGGATCAGAATGTAGCCAAGTTCCGCAAGGCTTTGATGGCCACTTTTGAGGAGGTTCCACAACATTTTATTACCTCGTCAGAAAGTCAGATTGGTAAAGACGAGGTTTTGGGCTTTGTTGACCAGATCAACCAAAACTTTGAAATACCGGAGTATAAGCAGTTTTAATTACGCCGCACCATACATGAAAAAATATTTATCCCTCGTTACGTTTACACATACCATATTCGCTATGCCGTTCGCGTTTATTGGCTTTTTTTTGGCGGTAACTACAACCAACCACCCTTTTGAGTGGCCAAAGCTATTGATGATGGTGCTGTGCATGGTGTTCGCCCGTAACTCCGCCATGGCCTTTAACCGTTACCTGGATAGGGATATTGATGCCAAAAACCCACGTACGCTACAGCGCGACATCCCGGCAGGCCGCATCAGCGCCCGAAACGCGCTTATTTTTACACTGGTGAATTGCACGCTATTCATCGGCACAACCTGGTTTATTAATCCACTGTGCTTTTACCTGTCGCCGGTTGCTTTGCTCGTGGTGCTGGGCTACAGTGCCACCAAGCGTTTTACGGCTTTATGCCATATGGTATTGGGCTTAGGCTTGTCTTTAGCACCAATCGGCGCTTACCTGGTAGTTACCGGTGAGTTCGATTTAACGCCGATCTTTTTTTCACTTTCTGTTTTTTGTTGGGTAAGTGGGTTTGATATTATTTACGCTTTACAGGATGAGGATTTTGACCGCAGCCAAAACCTGCATTCCATTCCGGCTTATCTGGGCAAGGTTAGGGCACTTAATCTGTCGACACTGCTGCACGTGTTTTCGGCCGTATTTATTGTAATGCCGGCTTTCGTTACGCATGTAGGTTTTTTATACTACATCGGTATCGCGTTTTTTTGTGCCATGTTGATCTACCAGCACCTGCTGGTAAAACCATCTGATTTAAGCCGTGTTAACTTCGCCTTCATGACCACCAACGGTATAGCCAGCGTGGTGTTTGCTGTGTTATTCTTGTTGGATAGGGTATGGATCAGGTAGATCAGCTTAAAGCATTCAGGCAGCATGTAGAAGGCTTTGTGGCTTTCGGTGATGATGAATGGCAAATTCTGACCGATCATCTAAGTTATATCGACCTGAAAAAGAAAGAATACTTTGTTGAAAAGGGCAAAGTATGTCAGCATTTTGGCTTTATAACTTCCGGCTCGGTTCGTTATTTCAGCGTGCGCGAAGATGGCGAGGAGATAACCAACTACTTTAGCTTTGCAAACGAGCTCACCAGCTCGTACAAAAGCTTTTTACGGCAGGAGCCAAGCTTTGTGTATATACAGGCGCTTGAAGATACCGCGCTGGTTTGCCTTAGCTACAGTAACATACAAAAGCTGCTTGAACACCCGCGCTTAAGCCATAAAATGGATCGTTTTGGGCGCCTGGTTGCGGAGTATTACCTCTGCTGCTATGAGGATAGGGTACAGGCGTTCATCACCCAATCGCCCGAGCAGCGTTACATTAAATTATTGCAGGAAGGGCAGGGGGTAATACAGCGTATCCCGCAGCATTATATTGCTAACTTTTTAGGCGTAACACCCGTATCCTTATCGCGCATCCGCAAGCGCATATTTACCACAACCCGCTGATTTATTATCTTTTGTTAACGATTTAAAATCATTAGCACAGGTAGCTTTGTATATAACAAAACCACAAAGCTATGCATACTATTTTAGGAGCGGGCGGGCCTGTCGCTAATGCGCTCACCCGCCAACTGATCGATCATAATCAAACCGTAAAACTGGTAAGCCGCCGCCCGTCGAAATTCAGCGGCAGTAACGTAAGCTGGCAGAAGGCTGATCTGCTTAACCGTGCCGAAGTATTGAATGCGGTTAAGGGTTCTGCCGTAATTTACTTATGCGCTGGTTTGGTGTACGATAAGGACATTTGGCGCGAGCAATGGCCCATCATTATACAAAATGTAATAGATGCCGTTAAAGAAACTCAGGCCCGCCTGATATTTTTTGATAACGTATACATGTACGGCCTGGTTAACGGCGCCATGACGGAAGATACGCCTTACAACCCAACAAGTGTTAAAGGTGAGGTACGCGCCAAAACAGCAACTACTTTAATGGATGAAGCCAAATCCGGTAATATAAGAGCTTCGATTTTAAGAGGCGCCGATTTTTATGGCGCCGAAAGCATGAACAGCTTTTTTGATATGATGGTGCTTGATAAATTCTCAAAAGGGCAAAAAGCCCAATGGATAGGTGACGCGCGTACCAAGCATACCTTTACTTATGTGCCCGATGCCGGCAAGGCCATGTACGTGTTAGGCCAAACACCCGAAAGTGATAACCAGATATGGCATGCACCATCGGCACCGGCTTTAACCGGTAAGCAGTTTATTGAGCTGGCCGCTGATGTGTTCGCGGTTGCGCCAAAGTTCTCAAGCATTAATAAAATGATGCTGTGGATGGTTGGCTTATTCAACAAAACCGTTATGGGTACGGTAGAAATGTATTACCAGTATGATCATGATTATATATTCGATTCTTCAAAATTTGAAAAGGCATTTAACATAAAGCCAACCGCTTATCGCGATGGCATTATACATTTATCGCAAACGCAATTTAAACGCTGAACCTTTTACGCACACATGATGTTCAATTGTATAACTTAGCATTTTAAAACGTTTACGTTATACCATGATACATAAAAAAACACGGAAATATATTCCCGCTGACCTTGAGATCAAGTGGGAGAACCTGGAACCTGTTTATAACGAATTAGTTGACCGTCCTATAAATTCAGTTGAAGAACTGGAGCAATGGCTGCGCGACCGCAGCGAACTTGAAGCGGCACTGGAAGAAGATTTCGCCTGGCGTTACATCCGCATGACCTGTGATACCACCAGCGAGGAGCTGTTGCAAAACTTTCAGTACTTCGCTACGGAGATAGAGCCTAAAACAGCGCCTTACAGTAATAAGCTGAATGAGAAGCTGGTTAACAGTGAATTTGTGAACGATCTGGACGATGATAAATATTTTATTTACCTGCGCGGCGTTCGTAAGGCGCTTGAATTGTTCAGGGAAGAGAATATTCCGCTGCAAACTGAGATACAGATAGAGCAACAAAAATACCAGGGCATAACCGGCTCCATGAGTGTGCATATCGGCGACAAGGAATTTACTCTGGAGCAGGCATCGGCCTTATTAAAGGGTACCGACCGCGTGCTGCGCCAGGAAGCCTGGGAAAAAATAACCGCCCGCCGTTTGCAGGACAAGGGAAAACTGGACGAGTTGTTTGATCATCTGCGCTCGTTAAGACATAAAGTGGCTTTGAATGCGGGTTTCGAGAATTTCAGGGATTATATGTTCCAGGCATTGGGCAGGTTTGATTACACGCCGCAGGATTGCTATGAGTTTCATGCCGCTATTGAAACCGAGATAGTACCCATTTTGCGTGAGCAGGCCGAAAAACGCAAGGAAGCTTTAGGTTTGGAAACCCTGAAACCATGGGACGTGGACGTAGATACATCGGGCAAAGCGCCGCTTAAACCGTTTAAAGATGGTGATGACCTGATTGAGAAGTCCATTCAGTGTTTCAGCAATATTAACCGCTACCTGGGCGAGCGCCTGGAGATCATGAAAGATAACGGCTTGTTTGATGTGGAAAGCCGTAAAGGCAAGGCTCCGGGCGGATATAACTATCCGCTGGCCGAAACCGGTGCGCCGTTCATCTTCATGAATTCGGCCAACACCTTTCGCGACCTGACGACTATGGTGCATGAGGGTGGCCACGCGGTGCATACCTTCCTGACGGCAGACCTGGAACTGAATGACTTTAAACATTGCCCTTCTGAAGTTGCCGAACTGGCTTCTATGTCCATGGAGCTGATATCCATGGATAACTGGACGGTGTATTTTGATAACGACAAGGACATGAAACGTGCCCGTCGCGATCAGTTGATTGACGTACTGAAAACCCTGCCTTGGGTAGCCGTGGTAGATCAGTTTCAGCATTGGATATATACCAACCCCGACCATACCGCCGAGCAGCGTCGCGAAGCATGGATACAGATATATGAGCCGTTTGGTGCCGGCTTTGTAGACTGGAGCGAGCACCCGGATGCCGAAGCCAACTTGTGGCAAAAACAACTGCATATTTTTGAGGTGCCGTTTTACTATATCGAGTACGGCATGGCCCAACTCGGCGCTATAGCGGTGTGGAAGAATTACAAGGAAAATCCTGAGAAGGGTTTACAGCAATACCTCGACGCTTTAAAATTGGGTTATACTAAAACTATCCGCGAGATATATGAAACGGCCGGTATCAAGTTCGATTTCAGCGCAAGCTACGTTAAAGAACTTGCGGAGTTTGTACGCAGCGAAATGGAAAAACTGTAGCAAATAGCAACAATTTTTAGCAGCCCGTACACAACATGTACGGGCTTTTTATTTGTAAAGATTGCGCAATGTTAAGTGGGTGTTAAATAAATTTTTTAATACGTTTATTTTGTTACTCAACTTATTGTAATACAGTTTTTTATGAATTTGTTCTGTAGCATAATAAACGGAATTTATTCATATAAATGTTACGTTGAAATGAAGTTAACTGTACTATATAATATACGCATTGGCATAGTTATGGCAATGTTTAGTGTATGAAAAAGATAGCATCATTTATACTCGGCATAATGGCTTTTAGCTTTGCAGCAAGTGCGCAGGAGTTAAAGCCGGTAAAAATTGATAGTGTTGTATCTGTCAACCTACCTGTTGAACATGAAGTTAAAGACACGTTAGGACAAAAAATATACTCAGGCAGTGGTTCATTAGGTTACATTGTTGTGATTCGCTCCGCTAACGGTAATGCCAAACCATTGAAAAAAGAAAAGGACCTGAATAACGTTTTTAAGGAATACATGACGAAAGTACAGGGCCAATCATCAGGTAGTGTGTTAAATGCACGCGATACCACTATTGGTAACCTTAAGGCCAAAGTATTCGGCTTGGAGGCGGATAATGGTAACGGTGTCGAAATAAGAGATTTCGCGGTAATTTATACCAAGGACGCTACCTATACTTTTGAGTACATGTATCCCGAAAGCCGTAAAGGTTTAGTAAAGGCCGAAAATCAGGCTTTCTTTAGTTCGATCAAAACATCTAACGAATTACAGCGAACTGACCAGTATGTGAATACCGAACCAAGTGGTGTTTCACAATCCGGAAAGATCGCTATTTACGGCGGTGGCGCGTTACTGTTAGGTATTATCGCTTTCTTTGTCTTCCGCAAACGCGAGCAAACCGCACTGTCATAAATTTTATATTACTCCCAAAGCAAAAGGACATGTTCTTAACGAACATGTCCTTTTTGTTATAGGTAAAGGGCATTTTTTAAATGCCGTCAGACTTTAATTTATTGATCAACTCGTTAAGGTCCATTTCAACAAATGATGTTGAATAATCTGACAAACCATAAGGAATGATCAGCTTATTGTTGTTCACAATTGATCCGCATGAGTAAATAACATTTGGTACATAACCCTCGCGTTCTTCGCTGTTAGGTATAATTAACGGCTCTTTTAAACGGCCAATCTCTACAGATGGATCATCAAGTTTTAACAAGCTGGCGCCTAAAACGTACCGGCGCATCGGGCCAACACCGTGGGTGATCATTATCCAGCCGTGTTCAGTTTCAATTGGTGAACCACAGTTGCCAATCTGTATAAACTCCCACGTAAAACGAGGCTCCTGTAGTAAAACCGGCTTTTCCCAGATGTTTATCTTATCCGAGTACATGATGTAGTTATTGCACCCATCAATACGCGATATCATGGCGTATTTGCCGTTAATCTTACGGGGAAATAATGCCAGGTTTTTGTTTTGCGCACCGTCACCATACAGCGGCATAATCCGGAAGTTGTAAAAATCAGTAGTTTGCAGCAGCTTAGGCATAATCAGCGCACCATCGTAAGCTGTATAGGTAGCGTAATAGGTGGTACTACCGTCGTCATCAGTAAATTTTACAAAACGCGCGTCTTCAATACCCTTGCGTTCATACTCTGATATCGGGAAGATTACCCGGTCAGATATATCTGTATCTAAAGAGAATACAATTTCGTAATATGAATCAGCCAGCCAAAGTATCTTATCATATTCTAATTTGTACGAATCATCTTCCTGTAATTTTTGCGAATCCAGGATGATGCGCCTCAAATTCGAATATTCAAAATGATGATCGAGCTTTGATTCCAGTTCCTTTAATATATCAACATTGATCTGCGTGGCAACGGCTTTGTCGAAAAACAGCTTTTTGTTATATACCGCATTACGTACAATTTCGGCCTCATCAATATAGTTGCCGGCAGGTAGTACCGTAATATTATTATTCTTATCAAACAATGCCCTGCGGAAGGTTATCGACGAGATATGGCCTTCACCAACCGCCCTGAAACTCATAATAACGCGGCGCTCGCCCTCTTCAAGTTCGGTTTGGTCCGGATCGTCAACAATGGATGGATTGAAAAACGCTGCCGACTCAATGGAATATTCATGCGTAAAATATGAACCTATCAACAACTTTCGGTAAACAGACAAGGAGTCGAAATCAATTCCAAGCTCTTCAAACAATGGTTTTAATTTGCTGCAATGGCGATTAAGAACACGTGTTATATTACGGTGACGTTTAGAGTACTCCTGCAATATGGGCGATACAATGCCAAAGGCAGCATCTTCACTAATCACCATCACTTTTTGTATCACCTGCTTGGCTCGCTCGTTGCCATTGAAAAAAAATCGGGCTATTACGCGCTTCGAATCCGGGTTTACTCGTATTGGTTTGCGTACAATAGGAAGTCTCATATATAATAGATAAGTTTTATCACTAACAGCTATACAGGGAATTTGATTGCTCTATTTTCTTTGTTTTTTTATCCTTAAGGCAAAAAAATCACCTAATACCACTAAACACAATTTGTATTGCGATTAGTTTATTTTTTTTAGAAAAAATGGTATAGTGAGCCGTGAGTGGTGAGTTGTGAGCTAATCTTTGTGTGTTGGTTGCCAAACTCTCACTACTCACCTTTTACTACTTACTATCTAGATCATCTTATTTCGTTTGACGAGATAAGCTTTGAGTACTTCATTATAACCGGCACCAATGTTGGCATCAACCAAATCAATGTTGTATTGAGCGCACTTAAGCTGCAATTGATGGCGATAGTGTTGTAAGGATGCACGGTATGCCTCGCGGACGCGATTAGGTTGTACTTTGATTTCATCTCCGCTTTCCATGTCGATAAAATGGTGCGGCCGGTTATCAAAGTCGAAATCGAGCTCGTGCTTTTTATCGGTTACGTTGAAAATAATTACCTCGTGTTTAGCAAATTTGAGATGCTGGATGGCCGCGAAAAGTGAGTTTAATTTTTGCTCATCCATATTATTTTCGAGCATGTCGCTAAATACAATGATTAACGATCGTTGGTGTACTTCGGCTGCTATATGGTGCAGTACGTTTGCGATGTCAGTAGTTGTATTTAAGCGGGTGTTTTGATATGCTGTTTCAAGTTCGGCAAATAAGTAAAACAAGTGCTTTCCTGTAGAACGGGCCGCACTTAAAAAGTCAATCCGGTTTGAAAAGGTGCATAATCCAAAGGCATCGCGTTGTTTTTTAAAAAGATACATGAGCGATGCGACAGCGTATACCGAAAACTGCATTTTGCTCAGTCCCTTTTCCGGATAGTTCATGGATGATGAACCATCAAGCAGCAGATAGGCGCGTAAGTTTGTTTCTTCCTCAAATTGCTTAACAAACAATTTATCGGTACGGGCCAGCAACTTCCAGTCGATATTTTTAACGGATTCGCCATTGTTGTATAAGCGATGCTCGGCAAACTCAACCGAAAAACCATGAAACGGGCTTTGGTGCAAACCGGTAATAAATCCTTCAACCACCTGGCGGGCCAGTAACTCCAGGTTAGCCAGTTGCCTGATGTGCTGATCGTTTTGCAATGTTGCCATAATACTAAAGTAGTTATTTAATTACTAAAACGGCGGCATGTCGCATATCACCCTATATTATGACGCTTACACCGCCTGCAACTTAACGGCCTGATTGTTAAATTTGATATGAAACCAGACGCGACCTATGGAAGTTCATGTTTATAACTTACCTGACGATATAGAATGCTTTTACCTGTCGGCTTGTACCCAGCCCGGTATTCCGGCTACGTTTGCAAAGTTGGAGCAATTATGCGGCGGCTTTACCGGTAGGCGGGTATTCGGAATAAGCGGATGCAATAACGGCGAATTTTACTATTACGCCTGCGCTACCCCTATGTTCGAAAAGGAGCCCATGGTTTTAAACCTGCCAACGTTGGTTATTACGCAAAGCCGGTATTTATGTACTACGCTAAGCAACTGGCAGGTAAATGTTAAGTATATTCCAAAAATAATCGACCGGCTTTTCGAACATCCGCAAGCGTTAAAGGGCGGCGTTTGTGTTGAAGACTACTGCTCGGATATGGATATGCGCATTTTGGTAGAGCACATTTAAAAAGATACGGGCATAAAAAAAGCGGCACATACGCGCCGCTATTTTTATATTAAAACTTCAGGAGGATTATACCTGAGCGTTTAATTTATTAGCTAAAATTGATTTTGGCACAGCGCCGATTTGCTTATCTACAATCTCGCCGTTTTTAAAGAACAGCAGCGCTGGTATATTACGGATGCCGAACTTCATTGAAATACTGGGATTGTTATCAACGTTTACCTTACCTACAACGGCTTTGCCATCGTACTCTTTGGCTAACTCCTCAACTACCGGGCCTACCATGCGACAAGGGCCGCACCACTCTGCCCAAAAATCAACTAATACCGGTTTATCTGATTTTAATACAAGTTCTTCGAAGTTTGCATCGGTTATTTCTAAAGCCATGATTTTTCTTCCTTTTTAATTTTGTTATACAAATATATACTAATCAAATTGCTTGCCACAAGTAGGGTGCTGACATTGTGACAATCAGATTATCTATACCTGCCAGCCTAACTTTAGGGTGACGCTAAAGGTAAAGTTTTATGCCAAAAGGGCGTAAAGTATTTATTAACATGTTGGTTAGTTATAACTATTTGCTTTGTTCGTGTTTGAGATTAAACTTTGTAAGCTTACGATCTGTAACGTAAAAACGCCCTCTCCTCAAGGAGAGGGCCGGGGTTGAGGTTTTTATTACCTTTACTGCATGCCTGAAACATTGGAACTACCTTTATCTATACCCGTACCCGAAACTCAACATGAAACTGAACAATTCCTGAACCGGTTGCTGAGCATACCGGAAAACCACACGTTAATGTGCAATCGCCTGGAGCGCTATCACTGGGGGATGGGTACCAGTCCGGAAGTTAAGGCGTTTACCATTGAATTGGTTAGGCCTGCGGCAAACGGTTTATCCGGCTCATTCAGGTGCCGGTTCAGAGTGAATTATAGTTTTACCTGCTCAGGTATTGAAAGCGGCGAGAACAATACTATCAGTTGGGATTACTACATCGATCAAAACCAGGGTACTATATTTCTGCAAGGCGAAACGCCGCTGACGCGCGACAGTGACGATATCTAAAGCGCTTTTTTCCTTAATAACGCATTTTGCCATTTATGAGAATGTAAAAACTGCTTGCTGTCAATCCAGCTTAGCCACAGTACGGTAACAATCACCCCGGTAACCGAACCAGCCACTACGTCCTCAAAAAAATGTTCGCTGAGATACATGCGGGAATAACCAGCAAACACGGCTAAAAGCAGCAAAGCGATGCCCCAGGCTTTTTGCCTCAGAAAATAGCAAAGCACTACAGCGGTTGAAAAAGCGGTGACCGAATGGCCCGAAGGGAAGCTGTGCAATGTATAAATGTTTACATCCTTTACAAAGTGTATACCCTCTAACCGGGTCGAGAAATAAAGCTTGGGGCGGGGCGCATCAAAGGCGAACTTGAGCACCTGGGCTATGAGCGATGATAACGCATAACTTGTAGCCAATAAAAACGCTTTGCGGTAGCTGAAAAATAATAAAAGCACAATAGCAATCGCGATGGTAAACAAGCCATCGCCTATGTTGGTATAATAGCGAAAAAACAGGTCGGCGGCTTCGTTATAGCGGCTATTTACAGCGAAATATATTTCCTCGCGCGTATAAACGAGTTTAATGGTCAGGCAGATGACCAAAAACAGCAGGTACAGGACGAAGAAAACGTTGATACGGTTAAGCACACTTTTTATTCCTGTATTCATGAGTGCAAATTAAACCTTATACAGCGGCTATGCAAAAAAATGGTTATGTTTGGTGTTGATTGGCCCTTATAAAGCATTTAATAAATGTCGAAAAGTATATTTCGTAAAAAATCCGTTTCAAAAATTTTAGCCGATGTTGAAAGCGGTTTCAGCGACAGTGAACATTCCGGCGGTTCAACCCATCTCACCAAAGCACTTAAAGTAAAAGATCTTACCCTGATGGGTATTGCGGCGGTAATAGGCGCAGGCATATTCAGTACAATCGGTGAAGCATCTTTTCATGGCGGTCCGGGGGTGAGTATACTTTTTGTAATTACGGCCATTACCTGCGGTTTTTCGGCATTATGTTATGCCGAATTTGCCTCGCGCATACCGGTTGCAGGTAGCGCTTATACTTATGCCTATGCTTCGTTTGGCGAACTGATCGCCTGGATAATCGGTTGGGATTTATTGATGGAGTACGCCATCGGTAATATTGCCGTAGCCATATCATGGAGTACCTACTTTGTTAATTTGCTCGAAGGGTTCAATATTCACATTCCATCATACCTCACGATGGATTATTACACCGCCCTCAAAGCGCATGAGGATATTGAAAAACTCACAGCAGGCGGCAACGTTGCCGATATAACGGATAAAATGCGTAATGCTGCTGCTGCATTTGTTAACGCCCCAGGTGCCGGTAACTTTAAGCTGATCGCTAACATTCCGGCATTGCTTATTGTAGTAGCGATAACTTACCTGGTTTACATCGGTATTCGTGAAACCAAAAAGGTTACTAACGGTATGGTGATGCTTAAGATTGCGGTGGTTATATTCGTGATATTGTTAGGCTTTTTCTACGTAACGCCGGCCAACTGGAGCCCCTTTATGCCGAATGGTTTTAGTGGTGTGATGAAGGGTGTTTCGGGCGTGTTTTTCGCTTATATCGGGTTTGATGCTATATCAACAACTGCGGAAGAATGTACCAACCCGCAGCGTGATTTACCTCGCGGGATGATCTATTCACTGATTATTTGTACCGTACTGTACGTGCTGATTGCCCTCGTGCTAACGGGTATGGTAAGCTACAAAGATTTACAGGTTGGCGATCCGCTGGCGTTTGTATTTGCTAAGGTTGGGTTAACTAAAATAAGTTATGTCATATCTGTCAGCGCGGTTATTGCAACGGCAAGCGTATTATTGATATTTCAGTTAGGGCAGCCACGCATATGGATGAGCATGAGCCGCGACGGATTGTTGCCTAAAGCATTCTCACGCATCCATCCTAAATTTAAAACGCCTTCATTCGCTACAATAGTTACCGGCTTTGTAGTGGCTATACCGGCTCTATTTATGAACCTTACCGAGGTGACTGACCTAACCAGTATCGGTACCCTATTTGCCTTCGTGCTGGTGTGCGGTGGTGTATTGCTGTTGCCGCGTGAAGCAGCTGTGCAGGGACGTTTTAAACTACCATACATTAACGGTAAATTTATTGTGCCTGCCTTGTTTATCGGCGCGGTTATCGGTTTTCACCGGCCTGTTTTGGAGCTGCTGTCGGGCGAGAACGTGCATGAGCGTTTCCCGCTTATCCTGTTCATCATTGTAAGCGCCGGTATAGCGGTTGTATCTTTTATTAAAAATCTGTCGCTTATACCGGTGTTAGGTCTGCTAAGCTGTTTATACCTGATGACAGAGCTGGGCTACATCAACTGGCTGCGCTTTTTAGCCTGGCTGGTTATCGGTTTGGTTATCTACTTTACCTACAGCTATAAAAACAGTAAGTTAGGTAAGGATAATGGTATTCAACTGCCGGATAACAAAACGCTTTAAGCACTTAATATTTGCTGATATAGCTTATAGTAATCGCTAACCATCTTATCGCACGAAAATTGAGAGGATGCCCACTGATAGCATTCGTTTCTATTGATTTTCGGTAGCTGTGCTACAGCTTCCATGGCTTCGTCAACATTGTTTACCAGGTAACCGGTTTCCTGATGCTTAATTAATTCCGGCATCGAGCCACGGTTAAAAGCAATAACCGGTGTGCCGCACAGCATAGCCTCTGCTACGCTCATGCCAAACGGTTCGTCAAAATTAATTGGGTGCAATAGGGCCGAAGCTTTGCCTAACAATTCCTTGCGTTTATCCGGGCCCGCATGTCCAACGTATTGTATCTGATCGTTTAAATGCGGCTCCACTTTTTCCTTGTAATAACCTTCATCCTGGATAATGCCCGCTATCAGCAATTTTTTACCGGTACGTTTGGCTATCTCGATGGACTCAGCGGTACCCTTATGATGATGTATACGGCCAAAATAGATCAGGTAATCTTCTGGCTCAATATTGAAAGAAAAATCCTTCACATCCAATCCGTTATACACTGTGGCAAAATATTCCAGTTCTGAGCTCCTGTCCGAGTTGCTGATGGATACGTAATGCCCCCGTGAATTATACTTTTTATATACAGGTATTATCTTTTCAGATGAAAAACCGTGTATAGTAGTGATTAGCGGTGTATCAATTAAGCCCGAATAGGTAAGCGGTAAAAAGTCAAAGTTGTTATGGATCAGGTCAAACTCGCCTGCCTTTTCCATCAGGTTACTAATGTGCAGGCATTCCAGCACCTTGGCATCCTGGCTGCGGTCTTCCTCGTAGCCTTGCTCACAAACAGCTTCGAGCTTACCGGCGGTAATGGAATCGCCGGTAGCAAAAAGTGTAACGTCAACGCCCAGTTTTACCATGCCTTCGGCAATGTTTGATGCCACCTGCTCCCAGGGCCCGTAATGCCTGGGCGGTGTACGCCAGGCTACCGGTGCTAATACGGCTACCTTCATTTAGCAGATCTCGATACTGTGGCCAAACTTGTTGTACTCGTATTCCAGCTCAAAGGCTTTTAATACCGTAAGGTGCGATATCATGTAAGCTAATGTGCTTTCAGCACCCTGGTTACGGTTAATACCGGTTGGCAATAAGCCGTCGCAGCAGCCTTTGGTTTCATAATCATAAAGCGGTGCGCGCAACGTGTTTTCTCCCAGGAACCATTTATAACTCAGGAACATTTTCTCGATATACTCCGGCGTGCGGAATATTTTGTAAGCCTGGAAATGCATCAGCACCATCGCCATGGTTTCAATAGCCTGCTGATCGTAAACCGGGAAAGTACCGCCACGGTAATACCATCCGTCATTACCCACCGGACTTAAGTATCCGTTTGAAAGCGTCAGCTTGTCCAGGAATGCCATTGATTTAAGCGCGATCTGGCGCACTTCTTCGTTTCCTGTAATTTCGCAAGAGTGAAGCAGCGCTAAAGGCAATATGGCATTATCATAGGTCATGCCTTCTTCAAACCATTGCCAGTCGTCGGTTGCGCTGTCGTTAAACGCGTCAACCAGTGGTTGGGTAAGCCGGTTAAGCTCCTGCACCATGCCCTCATCAGTAGGCACAGCCTGCAGGTATAAACTTATACCAATGATGGTATTGGCCATGCCGCGCAAATAACGCAGGTTTTTAAAGTGCGGGAACGATTTTTGGAAAAGCTCCAGTGCAAACTCACGGTATGAATTGCTTGCCGCGCAACCAATTAAATGACCCAAAGCCCAGATGGTACGCCCAAATGAATCCTCAGAGCCTATCTCATCCAGGTAACGCCTGTCAAAGCTCAGGAAGTTGCGGAAGTTGCCATCATCCGTTTGCATGTAGTGAATATAGCTCAGGTAAACAGGCAGCAGGTCAAACGCCTCCTGGCTTTTGTTACGCTGATAAGCCATAATAGCCATAATTAACGCGCGGGCGTTATCATCAAGACAATAACCTTCTTTCAGGTTAGGGATACCATACTTGGCATGTTGCACAATACCTGTATCATCAGTTAAACGCAATATGTGCGCCAGGCTGAAGTTTGGTAATATCTCCGGATCAACAATGCTGTTTTTTAATATTTTATCACTAAAATCGTGGCTAATGCAGGCTTCCTGAGCCACCTTGATAAATTCAGCGCCGATAGCGGGATAACGCAGGTGTAATCCATATTGATAAGCGTTCTGTTTTAATTCGTTAAGAGCGTTGTCGTTATCAAGCAGTTCGATCACGATGTCTGAAAGTGCATCATGATTTTTAAAGTCGAACAAACGGCCCCGATTATGAGCCAGTAGTTCCTGCGCGTGCCAGTAAGGTGTTGATACTACGGCCGCGCCTGAACCAACAGCGTACGATAAAGTACCGCTGGTAATTTGCGCCTCGTTTAAATACGGCGTAACATAAACCTCACAGGCGGTAAGGTAGTTGATCAGTTCCTCTTCGGAAACAAATTTATTAATAAAAGCCAGGTTTTTGGCTACGCCTAATTGTGAAGCAAGGCTTTTTAATGAGTCGCGATACTCTTCCCCTGAATTTTTCAATACTCCTGGATGCGTGTTCCCTAAAATTACATACATCACGTCCGGATGCTTTTCAACTATTTTAGGTAGTGCTTTTATAACGGTTTCTAAACCTTTGTTGCGGCTCAATAGGCCGAATGTAAGTAATACACGGTGGTTTTTAAACGAAGAAAGGCTCTTAACCGGGTTATCTACAGGCGCTTCCAGATCAGGCACACCGTGTTCTATAATTTGTATCTTTTCTTCGGGAATATCATATATCTCTGTCAGAAACTCAACCGCGCGCTGGCTCATCACCACAACTTTTGATGATTGCTCTGCAATTTCACGAATGATGATGCGCTGCACATAACTGGGCTCCTTAAGCACAGTGTGTAATATCGAGATCAGGGGTTTTTCTAACCTGTTGATCAATGGGAGGATGTAGATGCCGCTTTCGCCGCCATATATGCCAAATTCATGTTCGAGGATGCAGGCGTCAACCGTACTGGTATTAATATAATTCGCCGCGCGGATATAATCCTTTTGGTTATTTTGACGTACTACATATTTTACTTCTTCCGGATACTCATATTCTTCAATATCCGACGAGTCGTTCAGGGCTACTACATAACCACCATCCGAGGGTTTTTTCCTTTCCGGGAAATTGGCGTTTATGGCGCGCATCAGATTTTGGTTAAACGTAGCTATACCGCACTCTCTGGGTGGATAGGTAGATATATAGGCGATCTTCATTGATATATATGTTTACTTTTTATTTTTAGTTAAATGTGCTTTTGATACAATGTGTCTGGCAGAACGGCCGAAAAAAAGGACACGAGATCATCAAAAAAGTGCGCTGAAAAGCTTTAAAGCCCATTATGATGTCAGCAAGCACTATGTTGCACAAAGCATACCAAAGGGCATGCATTTAATTAAAATTTAATAGTAAACAAGTTTTTATCAATTAGGTTTATAAAAAACCTGTGAAAAATGAAGTGAATTTAAAAGCTTATGTGTAATGCTCGATCGCTTCATTTATAACGGCACAAGCATCTTTAACTTCATCGTGTGTTATAATCAGCGGCGGCGCTATGCGCATCGAGTTGGAGCAGTGCAGAAACCAGTCGGTTATTATACCGTTTTGTATGCAGCGGTCAATTATTTTTTTAACCAGCTCAAAGCTTTCAAATTCCGCGGCCAGCATTAACCCCTTACCGCGCACTTGTTTTATAGCGGGATGTACCAGCAGTGCTTTAAATAATTGTTCTTTTTCGGCCACTTGCGCGGCTAAATCTTCGTCGAGCAGCACCTCAAGCGCTGCCAACCCGGCGGCGCAGCTTACCGGATGACCGCCAAATGTGGTGATATGCCCAAGGATAGGGTTGTCCTTAAATGCACCCATTGTTTCGCGCGAAGATATAAAGGCACCTATTGGCATACCACCGCCCAGCGCTTTGGCCAGCAATAGTATATCCGGCTCGATGCCGTAATGCTCAAAAGCGAAGAGTTTGCCTGTGCGCCCCATACCGGCCTGTATCTCATCCAGAATCAAAAGCGTGCCTGTTTTATCGCATTGATGGCGCAAAGCTTGCATGTATTGTATCTCTGGCACACGTACACCGGCTTCGCCCTGTAAGGTTTCAACAATAACGCAGGCGGTTTTATCGGTGATTTTTTGCAGATCAGGCAACCTGTCAAACTCAATAAAATTTACATCTGGAAGCAGCGGGCCGTAACCACGTTTAAACTCAGCGCTACCCATAACGCTTAACGCGCCATGTGTACTGCCGTGGTAAGAGTTGTAGCAGGCAATAATTTCTGACCGGCCGGTATAGCGCTTGGCAAGCTTTAGCGCCCCCTCAACCGCTTCGGCACCTGAATTTACAAAGTAAACGCTCTCCAGGCGTTCGGGTAAAACGGATATCAGTTTCTCGGCAAAACGTACCTGTGGCGTTTGAACATATTCGCCGTATACCATTAGGTGCATATATTTATCAACCTGGTTTTTAATAGCTTCCACCACACGCGGGTGACGGTGACCGATGCTGCTTACACCTATGCCCGATATCAGATCCATATAGGCTTTGCCTTCCGCATCGTACATATATACACCCTCGGCACGCTCGAATTCCAACAGCAGCGGGAAGTCGGTAGTTTGAGCATTATGCAAAAGAAATAGCTGGCGAAGCGTAGGCATAGCAGATTGTTTTACTGATTTTGTTTTGCAAAGATATAGATCAACGATGATTTACGTTGTAAGGGAGATGTAAAGTAATCTATCTTGACTTTCTTTTGGTAATTACCTGACGGTATGCAATTACCTATCGTAGATTTAGTAAGAGTATCGTCAACCACGTCATTGCGAGGAACGAAGCAATCCCCTGGCGATTTATCTTATAGATTGTTTTAAAGAGATTGCTTCGTACCTCACAAGGACGCAGCATCAAAACTTACCTCGAACAAATAGCGGAGAGCTGCTTCCTGACGTCTCCAGCGACAGATTTCTCCATCTCCAAAATGACAAGCCTGTTCAATTGTGCAACACAATCAATAAATCAATAATTCAATAAATCAAAGATGATCAATCTCCTGCACGCTCACTGCGCTCACTGAGTTGTTTGAGCACTTCGTCGTTAAACTGCTTTTCGCTTTTGTAGAGTTCGCTAACCTTTTCGGCAGGCATTATTTTCAGGAATTCTTCGTTATAACGTTTGTGAATATTCACCAGTTCGGTTTCGTAATACAGCTCCTTGTTGATCTGTTCCTGGCCGTTAGGCTGTGCGCTTGAATTATTGAGGCGTTTAAGGCGGCGAATATTAACCAACTGCTGCTGATACTGGCGATACAAAGGCCAAAACTTTTTTGATTCGGCAGGGGTAAGGTTAAGCTGCCGCTCAAAGTAATCCTTTTTAGCGTTTGCCAGCTTGGCAAAGCGCGATTGTGTTGCCGCGTTGTTGCTTTTATTTTGCTGATAGCGCAAACCACGCGCGTTATCAGGTACCTGCGCCTTAACAGTTAAGCACAATCCCAGCACAAACAATATGAAAATATATACTTTTCCGGCCAGATTACTCATTATTAAAGTTCAGTATCAATATAGTCCAACAACTCCTTGTCGCTCAGGTTTTCGCTAATGTAAGTTTGCGTTTCACCGGCGTCAAGATTTTGCTCCGCATAACCACGAATCTCATTCAACGGAATATTTGACAAGCGGCTGTGCAGGTATGATTCGCCATGCGGCGTGTTTGCGTTAGCAGCAACCGGCTGCGCGTCTTTCCGTAAAAAGAAGCTAACACCAATGGCAATGGTAACACATGCAGCCGCAGCATACCTGTAAACGCCCGATGTAAGAAACTTACGTACAATACCACGCTGTTTAACAGGTTCCTGTTCAGTCTGCTGCTTATCAGCATCAACGGTTTTGCTTAAAATAGCCGCGTTTAGTTTATCAAAATATCCGGCAGGCACGGCAAAAGGCTCGTCGGCATTTACGGCCTCATCAATAGCAATGCGTGCGGTAATGTTTTGCTGCAGGTTTTCGAAATATCCTTCGGGCACCCCAAATCCTACACTTTCACTGCCGGCCGCTTCTTCAATATTAATACGGCTTTGAATGTTGCCGCTTAATTTATCAAAGTAATTGTCGGGTAAAATAAAACCTGTATTGTCTATATTTACCGCAGCGGCTACGGTAATACGGCTGCTTATATTAGCTTCAAGCTCCTCAAAATAACTTTCGGGAACAGAAAAGCCGGCTTGCCGTAAACTTATATCATCTAAATTTTTAAGGGAAAGAGTGCGTTCGCGAAGGTCATCGAAATAGCCTGCAGGCACTGTAAACGGGTTATTTGCATCAACCTGTTTCAGTGCGGGAAATTCATTCAGCCAATCTCTTGTATCCATATCGCTCTTCATACTCTCATTAGATTAATACTTTAGCAAAAGGTTTAAAGTGATTTTTAAAAAATTATAATTCTGACGATAGGAGGTAAGCTTCTATCTTTTTTACTGCCAGGTGGAAAGACGCTTTAAGCGCTCCAACGCTGGTGCCCAGCACATCAGATATCTCTTCATACTTCATATCGTCAAAATATTTCATGTTAAACACAAGTCTTTGTTTTTCGGGTAAAGTGAGCAAGGCCTGCTGTAATTTCAACTGGGCCTTGTCGCCGTTAAAGTATGTTGAATCGGCCAGTGTATCGGCCAGTTCATAGGCTACATCATCCAGCGGTACATTATTCTTCATTTTCTTTCTGTTCAAAAATGTAATGCACTCGTTGGTGGCAATGCGGTACATCCAGGTGTACAACTGCGCGTCGTTCCTGAAACCCGGTAAGTTCTTCCATATCTTAACGAAAACATCCTGCGTCAGGTCGTCGGCGTCGTCATGGTCAATAACCATACGGCGCACGTGCCAATAAATTTTCTGCTGATACTTTTTAAGTAGCAGATTAAAGGCTTCGTTCCTGGTGCGTTCGTCGCGGAACTTACTTAGTATTTCTTCGTCTTCAGCCTGTGCGGCCATATCAAATCTTTAACCCTAAAATAAAGAACTTAGCTGTTTTGTTTTTTGCGTGCCATTACTTTTTTAGCCGCGGCGATGATGTGCTCAGCATCCAAACCATATTTGGTCATCAGTTGCGCAGGTGTACCGCTTTCGCCAAAGCTGTCATTTACAGCCACATACTCCTGTGGAGTTGGGTTGTTAACAGCCAGTAATTGTGCAATGCTATCGCCTAAGCCACCTAAACGGTTATGCTCTTCGGCAGTTACCACGCAACCTGTTTTTGCTACTGATTTTAAGACAGCCTCAGCATCCAAAGGTTTAATGGTGTGTATGTTGATGATCTCCGCATCAATACCTTCTTCAGCCAGTTTTTCGCCTGCCTGTATGGCTTCCCATACCAGGTGGCCGGTAGCGAAGATTGATACATCAGCGCCCTCGTTAACCATCCATGCTTTACCGATCTCAAATTTCTGATCGGCATCAGTAAAAATAGGCACCACCGGGCGACCGAAACGCAGGTATACCGGGCCATGATGCTCGGCAATAGCGATGGTGGCGGCTTTGGTTTGGTTATAATCGCAAGGATTGATCACCGTCATGCCCGGTAACATTTTCATCAGGCCGATGTCCTCCAGTATCTGATGTGTAGCACCGTCCTCACCAAGGGTTAAACCCGCGTGAGAAGCACAAATTTTAACGTTCTTGTCAGAATAAGCCACCGACTGGCGGATCTGGTCGTAAACGCGGCCGGTTGAAAAGTTAGCGAAGGTACCGGTGAACGGAATTTTACCGCCAATGGTTAAACCTGCTGCCATACCGATCATGTTAGCCTCGGCAATACCTGTTTGGAAAAAGCGCTCAGGGAAAGCTTTTATAAAGTCGGCCATTTTTAATGAGCCTACCAGGTCGGCACAAAGTGCAACCACTTCCGGGTTACGTTTACCGGCTTCAAGCAAACCGTCGCCAAAACCCGAACGCGTATCTTTTTTATCTGTGTAAGTGTATTTTTTCATAACCTCACCTAAACCCTCTCCAAAGGAGAGGACTCTTAATATTTTATTGTGATTGATAATAGATTAAAAACTTATAACTGCAACCGCTACCGCAACTGCACCCCCTTCAGGGGACAGGGGGGCTTAATAATCGCCCAGTGTTTCCTCAAGCTGAGCTAAAGCTGTTGCCAGTTGCTCATCGTTAGGTGCAACACCGTGCCATTTGTGGCTGCCCATCATAAAGTCGACACCGTAACCCATGCCTGTTTTTAGCAGGATGGCGATGGGTTTGCCTTTACCGGTTAAGCTTTTGGCTTTTTCAAGCACGGCAACAACGCTGGCCATATCATTACCATTCGGCTCCTCAAGCACTTCCCAGCCAAAGGCCTCGAATTTTGCTTTCAGGTTACCTAATGACAATACCATTTCGGTAGGGCCGTCAATTTGCTGGCCGTTATAGTCAACAGTAGCAATTAATCTATCTAATTTATTGTGCGGAGCAAACATGGCTGCTTCCCATATTTGGCCTTCCTGTAACTCGCCATCACCGTGCAGGGTGTAAACAATGCTGTCGTCGCCGTTTAAACGTTTAGCCAAAGCAGCGCCGATTGCTACTGAAAGGCCCTGGCCTAATGAACCTGAAGCGATACGTACACCCGGTAAACCCTCGTGGGTAGTTGGGTGGCCCTGCAACCTTGAATTTAGTTTACGGAAGGTGCCTAATTCTGATTTATCAAAGTAACCGGCATGTGCCAGTACGCTATAAAATACCGGTGAAATGTGTCCGTTTGAAAGGAAGAACAGGTCTTCACCCTTAGCATCCATATTGAACGACGGATCGTTATTCATGATGTTAAAATAAAGGGCTACCAAAAAGTCAGTACAGCCCAATGATCCGCCCGGGTGGCCTGACTGGCAGCCATGTACCATGCGCACAATGTCACGACGCACCTGTGATGCGGTTTGTTTTAATTGCTCTATGTTTTGTTTCATTAAATGATAGGTTTTATTGCAATAAATTTAAATTTCGGCTAAAATAAATATTAATCTGATATATAGGTGTTATTTCAACACATCTAATATCTGCTGCGATGAGTTTTTGGTATCTACCTTGTCAATAATCTGATCGATAATACCATCTCCGTTAATTAAAAACGTTTTACGTGCCGTACCCATATATTTTTTGCCGTACATGTTTTTTTCAACCCAAACGCCGTAGGCTTCAACAATCTCCTTGCTTTCATCAGCTATCAGCGTAAAGGGCAGGCTGTATTTGGTTTCAAACTTTTTGTGCGATTTCTCGTCATCCGTGCTCACGCCAATCACCTCAAAGCCCTGGCTAATCAGCGATTGATAGTTATCCCTGAAGCTACAGGCCTCTGCAGTACATCCAGGGGTATCATCTTTCGGATAAAAATAAAGTATCACGTTTTTGCCTTTAAAATCGGCTAATGAAATGGCTTTGCCATTTTGGTCTTTTGCTTCAAAATCAGGCGCTTTGTCGCCAACTGCTAATGTTGCCATATTTTTCTATCGGTAAAAGTTAGCTTTAAATTGCGATGCGTTGTCTTTAGCATCAGTTACTGTCAGTTCAAATGTATGTTTTCCGGGCTTAATATCCTTGTCAAAATAATATCTTAACAATTTGGTCTTGTAGTCGTGCTCAACCAACACCCACTTGCCATCAATTTTGCCGGTGTAGCTTTTAACGCCCGAGAGGTTATCGCTCATGCGCAGGTTAATGCTTTTGACGGCCGATAGGTTGCTGCCCTCGCGAATATTTACCGGCGTAATTACCGGCGGCACCGTATCAATTTTAATATAGTAATCGCCAAAAAAGCGGCATTGGCCTTTAACGTAACCATCCTCAAATTTGCCAATAGCCAGATTACCGGCAGTGTTGATCAGTACGGCTTTATCGGCATTTTGGCCGATGCTGCTGTCGGGTTTTATCCATAAGCTAAAGCTTGAGTGTATAGGCGTAAAGCGGTTATGTATACGATGCGTTTCTGAATAAGTGCCCGGTTTGCGCGGCAAGCGTGCGTAGTTAAAGTCAAGGTTGTCGTACAAATTACCGGGTTCTATAACCACCTTTACTTTATCATTATTAAACTCGTTGGTTTTGTCGTATTGAAACAACGGTCCTTTGGGTACAAAGGGTTTTATCTCGTTTTTTGATGATTTTACATTTACAGTTAGTGTAGATGTATTACCTGCAACATCGCGTACTACGTATTGTACCTCGTGCATGGCATCATCATCAAAATTAATTATACCACGATTCACTGATTGTGGGTATAAAGATATGTTACTGCCCGGCGGCACAAAGCATTTCTGCATCCAGCGGCGCGAGGTTAGGAAGGCCGGGTAATCCAGGTAAGCATTAATGGCCCGGGTTTGATCGAACCCAAAGCGCTCCACCGCAAAGGTGTATACCGTATTGCCATCCAGTTTTAATTCAACCGAGTAGATGCCATTGTGGTTGGGCGATACGCTGTTCATATCATAAGCGGTTAAACCAAAACCGGTTTCGCCGCTTAAGTGTATGGGCTGATTGTTTTTTAAACGGTACTGGCCATTAGCGCCTACCACAGCTAAAAACATATGCGGCGTTTTCTCGCTGAAGGGCGCGCCATCGGCAAAATGGTAAGTGGCAATGGCTTGCAGGGTAGGCGGAACCTTATCAGGTATGGTAAGGCCGAACAACTGCGGATTAATGGTTTCTTCGGTCTTGCTGTCACGCAGTTCAAAGTGCAAGTGCGGCCCGGCTGATGCGCCCGCGTTGCCCGTCCAGGCAAACACTTCACCTTTTTTTAAGGGAAGCTGTAAGGGCAGTAGCTGAAAGTCAACCTCGTAGCTTTGGCGCTGCATTTGGTAATCACGTATCAGTGCCTCGATCTCCGGACTAAACCTTTCCAGGTGCCCGTATACCGAGGTAAAGCCGTTGGGGTGCGTAATATAAACCGCCCGGCCAAAGCCGCCGTATTGTATGCGCAAGCGCGATACAAAGCCATCCAGTATGGCATATATAGGGTAGCCGGTACGCTGGTTGGTTTTAAAATCGAGCCCGGAGTGGAAGTGGTTAGGCCGCAATTCGCCAAAAGACCCTGCAGTACTCGGCGGCAGGTCAAGCGGGTAGCGAAAAATGTCCTTAGGGTAAAAGTTATTTTGTATAATATTTTGTGCAGCGGCGCTGCCGCAAATAAACAGACCGGTTACAAGCAAGCGAAGTTTTTTTAAAGTCATCCGTTATTATTTCACGTAAAAATCAAGCATTTGATCTCCCTCAATAAATCCTTCCAAATGATCGCCTATGGCTACACGGCCCACGCCCTCAGGAGTGCCGGTAAAAATAAGGTCGCCTTTTTTTAGGGTGATGTATTGAGATACAAACGCGATGATACGTTCAAACGAAAAAAGCAGGTTGTTTGTGTTGCCTGCCTGACGATTTTCACCATTTATTTTCAGGCTGAAATTGATGTTGTACAGATCAGCGAACGTATCTTTCGGGAAAAAATTACTGATGGGCGCCGAGCCGTCAAAACTTTTGGCCAGCTCCCAGGGCAAGCCCTTTTCTTTGTGTTTTGATTGAATATCCCGCGCGGTAAAATCAATGCCAAGGCCAATTTCATCGTAATAGTTAGCCGCGAACTTTTCGCTGATGTGTTTGCCTTCCTTGCAGATTTTTAATACCAGTTCGGTTTCATAATGCACATCTTCGCTAAATTCGGGATGGTAAAAGGGTTTGTTATCCTTAAGCAACGCCGTATCAGGCTTCATAAATATAACCGGGGTGGTGGGTACCGGGTTGTTCAGTTCTTTTGCGTGCTCGGCGTAGTTGCGCCCAATGGCAATAATCTTCATAACAGTAAATGTGGTAAAGCGCCAAAGCTAAGTAAATTGTGGTTAATGGTGAGTGGTGAATTGTGAAGATTTGGCGATCAGTTATTGGTGAATACTGATTGTGAAATTTTGAGAGCAGTAAGCAGAATATTAGAAAAAAATGGCTAATGCCCAATGGCTAAAGAACAGAAAGTCTTTTAATAGTCGACTCGGTGCCGGCTATAATTCGAAGGAAGTAAAAGCCGCGGCTAAGTTTGTTGTTGATGATGTAGGTGAATTTCTGATCGCCGGAGCTCACGTGTTGCGAAAAAATAGTAGCAACATCATTACCTAGCATATCCACAATCTTGATGGTTACATTGCTGTTGCGCGATAAGTCATACCTCAAGTTGATCTGATCTGAAACCGGGTTAGGGTAAATCTGTACGTTGCTAAGCAGTTTATCGTCGGGCCGGTTAACGCTAAGCTTTGTTGTTGATACGGTGCCCGGTTTAAGCGGCGGCAGGGTAAAGGGCAAGCCGCTTTTTAAGTACGAAGTTTTGTTCTTTTTTTTAAGGATAAGGCTATCCTGCGAAGCGGAGGTTCCTGCGAAAGCAAAATTCATGGTCACCGCTATTGCGATCACGATAAACCATAAATTATTAAAAGTAAATTTTTGCCTCATACAGTTACACTGCTACAAATGTATAAATTACACCATGCCTATTCAAAAAGTTAGGCTTTATATTTAATATTTAACACTTTTTAACAAAATGCATGTATCATTGTACTGATATATGCATTGACTTATACGGGGTTATTAAGTTTAAGTTTTATGCGTAAAAATTTATAATTTCGCATTTTTTACAAGATAGTGTCAAGTCATAAAGACCTTCAAAAACTCACCATTCCTGGACTGCTTATCAGCCTGGGAATCATCTACGGCGATATCGGTACCTCCCCGCTGTACGTATTTAAAGCCATTGTAGGTGCGCAAGCAATAAACGAGAGTCTTGTATTGGGCGGCGTTTCGTGCATATTCTGGACGCTTACCCTGCAAACCACCGTAAAATATGTATTAATTACCCTGCTGGCCGACAATAAGGGTGAGGGTGGCATATTCTCGCTGTTCTCACTGGTACGCCGTAAAGCAAGGTGGCTCATTGTACCTGCCGTGGTAGGAGGCTGCGCCTTGCTGGCCGATGGTATTATTACCCCGCCTATCACCATATCATCCGCCATTGAGGGGTTGCATACCCGCTTCCCGCAGATGACGCTGCCTACGTATCAAATCGTACTCATCATTATAGCCCTGTTATTTATTATTCAGCAGTTTGGTACCTCACTGGTAGGTAAAGCATTCGGGCCTATTATGTTCCTGTGGTTTACCATGATGGGTGTTTTAGGCATCATGATGGTAGTGCAAATGCCATGGGTGCTTAAAGCGTTAAACCCGTATTACGCCTACGATCTGTTAAGTAATAACCCTAACGCCTTCGTAATCTTAGGCGCGGTTTTCCTGTGTACAACAGGTGCCGAGGCGCTGTATTCCGATCTTGGCCACTGCGGCCGCTCAAACATACGCGTAAGCTGGATATATGTGAAAAGCTGTTTAGTATTAAACTATTTGGGGCAGGCGGTATGGCTTATTAATCATAACGGCGAATATCTGGGTGCTAAAAACCCGTTTTACCTGATCATGCCCGAGGGCTTCCTAATATTCGGTATCGGCCTGGCAACAGTTGCCGCTATTATTGCCAGCCAGGCGCTTATATCCGGCTCATTTACGTTGATAGCCGAGGCTGTGCGGCTCAACCTTTGGCCTAAAGTGCGCATTAACTATCCTACCGATCAAAAAGGGCAGTTATATGTTCCAAGTATCAACTGGATACTTTGTGCGGGCTGTATCATCGTGGTATTGCTGTTTGAAAAATCCGAAAAAATGGAGGCCGCTTACGGTTTAAGTATCACCGTAGCCATGCTGATGACTACCATATTGGTATCCAAATTTTTGCAGCGCCGCAAAGTGCCGGCTTATCTCATCGCTTTATTTTTCGCAGTATACCTGGTAATTGAAGGTACATTTTTGTTAGGTAACCTGGTTAAATTTGTACATGGCGGCTGGTTCACCTTATCCATCGGCTTTATGCTTTTTGTGGTGATGTGGACGTGGCATACTGCTCGTAAGATCAAGAACCGGTATGTTAAATTTATCGAAATAGAGGATTATTTCCAGATCATCAATGAGTTGAGTGACGATGAAACGGTGCCCAAATATGCATCGCAACTTGTTTACCTTACCAGCGCTAACTTTAACTCGGAGGTCGAATCAAAAATTATCTATTCCATACTGCAAAAGCAGCCTAAACGGGCGGATATTTACTGGTTGGTACACGTTGACGTGGTTGATGAGCCGTATACCCGGGAGTATGAGGTTGATTTCCTGGTGCCGGGCAAACTTATCCGTATCGACTTTAAATTAGGTTTCCGTGTGGAGCAGCAGATCAATGTATTGTTTCGCCGGGTGGTTGAGGATCTGGTAAAGAATGGCGAAGTAAATATCACCAGTAAATACAAATCCTTAAGCAAACACAATATCGTTGGTGATTTCCGCTTCGTGGTGATCGAGAAAACATTATCACGCTCGCACAACCTGTCTTTTTATGAGCAGTTGATTATGGATATTTATGTGCAGCTTAAAAAAGCCAGTTTATCCGAAGAACGCGGTTTTGGCCTCGACCTAAGCTTTGTAACGGTTGAAAAAGTACCGCTTATGCTAACCACGCCGGATAATGTGGACATGCGCAGAGTACAATAAACAAAAAGCGGGAGTAATAAGTTACTCCCGCTTTTTGTTTGGACTAAACCAGCTTTAATCTGCTAATTCCATAATCTTGATGTTTTTGAACGCTATTTTACCGCCGTGGGCCTGTAAAGCAATCCTGCCTTTTTTGGCCATACCGTAATCCGGATCGTCTTTCCATTTACCGGTCGTTTTCTTTTTTGTCCACTCCGGCGACCATGCCTCAAACTCCAGTATTTTAGCGCCGTTAAGCCAATGCTCCACGTGCCCTTTGTTAAACACAATTTTGCTGGTATTCCATTCGCCAACCGGTTTTAACTTCTTTTTATCGTTAGGCAAGTGCATAGCGTAATCGCAGCCGGCCTTTTGCCAGTCTTCCAGCTTGCCATCCCAACCCACTTCATCTATTAGCTGGTATTCCGGGCCGGTAGTAAATGTATACGGATATTTGCCATCCTCAACCACGTGGTACATTACGCCGCTGTTGCTGCCTTTGCCTATCTGCCAATCCCAGGTAAGCTCAAAGTTACCGTATTCCTTATCGGTTACAATATCGCCGTTGGTAGCTTCATGTTCGCTGCCAACACAGGTGAGTACGCCGTCTTTGGCTGTCCAGTTGGTGATTGTGCCGGGTTTATTATAGGCATGCCAGCCCTTGAGTGTTTTCCCGTCAAACAGGCTTACCCAATCCTTTTTTGCCGGGGTAACGGTAGTGGGTTTTTCATCGTTGCTTATGGCCACGACAGCTGTACCCAGCAGTCCGGCGGTTAATAACATGGTGATCGATCTTAATTTCATGTTTATGGTGGTTATTGTTTTTTAATGATCTGCATTTTTTCCGGGTTCCAAAGCATTGCACGGTCCTGATGGTAGCTATCGTTACAAAGCAGGGCAGGGGCAGCCGCACGATAACCAAATATAGCATCCTCTACCACCTTTTTGTTCTCGCGTATAGCGGTAAAAAAGTTAACCATGTGGTCATACGGGCCGCCTTTATAGCCCTTCTCGGCGGCGAAGGTCATTTGTTCGGGTGGTAAAATCATCTTACGGCCGGCATTGCCATTGCCTGATTTTCTTAGCTGCTCCAAATAGAAAGGATCGTCAGAGGCGAAGGATTTATTTCTTTTCAGCGTTACGTCATCCCAGGTAACATCCATTGATCCTTCACTACCTACCAGCCTCAGGTAAGTAGTGCCGCTGGTGCCATCCACAAAGTTGCAGCGTAAGGATAGGTTGAAGGCGGGGTGCGCTTCGGCCTTCGGGTAGTCAAAAGTTCCCAATAATACATCGGGTACTTCACGGCCATCGTTCCAATAGCGTAACCCGCCCGAGGCATAAATTTTATTTGGCCCGTAGGAGCCGGTAACAAAGTGCAGGCTACTGAACAGGTGAACAAACAGGTCGCCTGCCATGCCGGTGCCATAATCAGTATAATTTCTCCAGCGGAAAAAGCGTTTCTCGTCAAACGGGCGTTTTTGGGTATTGCTTACATAGGTATCCCAGTCAAGCGTTTGGGCCGACGCATCGGCAGGGAGCGGGTATTGCCACGCCTCGATAGGGTTGCGCCGTGCCCAAAAACCTTCAGCATAATTAAGCTGACCGATAGCGCCGGATGCAAGCAGTTCCTTAGCTTTTTCATTCCCTAATGATGATACGCCCTGGCTGCCTACCATAAACACTTTACCGGTTTCCTTTTGCGCTTTTATAACAGCGGGTCCCTCATCAACCGAGTGCACCATGGGTTTTTCGCAATACACATGCTTGCCCGCATGCATCGCATCTATAGATATTTGCTGGTGCCAATGGTCGGTAGTGCCAATGATCACGGCATCAACATCCTTACGGGTTAATATCTCCTTATAGCTGCGGGTGGTAAACAGGTCGGCACCCCAGCGTGCTTTGGCGTCTTTAAGGCGGGTGTCATACAGGTCACACACGGCAACCAGTTTCACACCCGGTACCTGCAGGGCAACAATGGTATCCTGTGTGCCCATGCCGCCGGCGCCTATCAGGGCTATGTTGATATTATCGTTAGCGCTAAAAAAAGGCTGGCGTTTCAAATAAAAAAACGACTGATTCTTGTCCGCGGCCATGGCAACCGTACCGGCAGCAACAGCGGCGGCGGCAGTACTTAAGGTTTTGATAAATCCCCGGCGGGATGCATGCTTTTTTTCTTCCATATGTAATTTAATTTCAGAATGATCGGCAATAAAATTATAAAGATAAAGCTATTAAAAGTGAACGATAACTATCCATTTTAAGCGGGCAATTAATGCATTTAGGTTAATATATAATAGTGTTCAACCTGTAAACCTGACTATGCCGGTTTTTAAGATAAATTAGGTTTTTTATATTTGATGGCCGGGTTCAATATATAACCGGTAAAATAAATTATCACGATGATGCTAAAAGAACCGGCGGAATTAACAGATCAGGAATTATTGGAGCAGGCTAAAAAAGTGAAAACCACCGCCTTTTTTGATGCCCTTATTTTTGGTATGCTGGCTGGTATAGCCGCTTATGCCTCAGTTAAAAATGGTTTTGGCATATTTACTTTTTTGCCTTTAATATACATACCTATAGCTACGCGAAATAAAGCGAAAGGCCGGGCAATTGAAAACGCGCTGAAAGAAAGAAACCTGAAATAAGCACCGCTAAAGGGAGTTTTCCGGTTGTATGGATATAATATTGTGGCGGCGCAATTAATTTTGTAATGCCTATCTTTACCGCCCACAGGCCATGAGCAAAGTAGTAACTCCATACCAGAACGAGCAGGTTACCAAAAAGGAGCAGGTAGCCGATATGTTTAACAACATATCAAAAACATACGATTTTCTGAACCATTTTATGTCGCTGGGGATTGATATCATCTGGCGTAAAATGGCTATAAATGAGTTAAAGGCAAACAAGCCTAAACATATACTGGATGTGGCTACCGGTACCGGCGATTTCGCTTTCGAGGCGCTATCTATTTTAAAGCCTGAAAAAATTACCGGGGTTGATATTTCAAGGGGTATGCTTGATATCGCGGAGCAGAAAATAGCGAAGCGTAATTTAGGCGATAAATTCTCTGTAAAGCTTGGCGACTCAGAAAAGCTACCTTTTGCCGATAATGAGTTTGATGCCGTAACCGTAGCCTACGGGGTACGCAATTTTGAAAACCTGGAAGCAGGCATGGCCGATATTTTCAGGGTATTGAAACCGGGGGGTAAGGTAGTGGTATTGGAGTTTTCAAAGCCGCGTGCGTTCCCGGTAAAGCAGTTGTACAATTTTTACTTTAAATATATTACACCCGGCATTGGCAAGCTTTTTTCAAAGGATGCGAGGGCTTATTCGTACCTGCCCGAGTCGGTAGCCGCTTTTCCGGACGGAAAGAATTTTACTGCCGTTATGGATAAAGTAGGTTTTAAAAATACCAAAAACCGCGCTTTAACGTTTGGTATAAGTTCAATTTACACGGGCGTTAAATGATAAAAAGCTTATACACATCATTTATATTATTTTTTTGCTTTACCACACTGGCCTTTGGCCAGCGACCGCCCGCATGGGGTGGCGGTGCCGATCTGAACGATTTTAGCTTTGGTTTTTCATTCAGCTATATCAGCAGCTATCTTAAAATAAATAAACAGCCGGATTGGACAACGCCCTTTAATGATCCTGAAACCGGTGCGCCATTAACGGGCAACGCTACCAGCATTAGCTCGCCCAACTCACCGGGCTTTGCCGTGGGTTTTGTAGCGCGCTACAGGCTTACGGATCATCTGGAAGCCCGCGTAACTCCGTCCATCGTATTTGCTGATCGTAAATTGATCTATACGTACAATTCTCCCAATCCGGAAACACAGGTTATCGAGAAGCAGATAAATTCTACCGGGTTTGATGTGCCGCTGCAGCTTAAATTAAAGTCAGACCGTGTTGGCGATCTGCGTGGCTACCTGATAGGCGGCGTTAAATTAAGCCAGATGCTTGGCCGTAAAAACCCGGATGCTGATAAAGGCCTGTTGGAAAAAACGGTAAAAATTGACCGCACCTTTGCCTCGTATGAGGTGGGTCTTGGTTGCGATATCTACTTTGAGTTTTTTAAACTATCTCCCGAAATAAAAATCTCTAACTCGTTCGGCAACATGCTGGTTCCCGAGAATCATCCTGCTTCATACCCGCTTAGCGGCCTGCGCCTGCATACCCTACAGTTTAGCCTTTACTTTGAGTAATAACTAACGGGCATCCTTACGCGCGGGCGACATATTCATCCGCTAAAAAACATAATTTCGCTGCCGATAGTTATATTAATTATGGCAAAAATCGCACTCATAACAGGGGCAACCGCCGGTATCGGCGAGGCCTGCGCCCATGTATTCGCCCGCGAGGGTTACAACCTGATACTTACCGGCCGCCGCCGCGAACGACTGGAAAGCCTGGCATCGGCAATAAACAATCAATATAATGTTGAGGTAGCAATAGCCTCGTTTGATGTACGTAACCGCCAGGCCGTGATTGATAACCTGAACAACCTGCCCGATCAATGGAAAAAGGTGGATGTACTGATTAACAACGCGGGCCTTAGCCAGGGGCTTGACCCCATCCAAAACGGTGATGCAAGCGATTGGGACACCATGATTGATACCAATATAAAAGGTTTGCTATATGCCAGCAGGGTGGTTTCAAACTGGATGATTGAAAATGGTTACGGCCATATCATCAATATCGGCTCAATAGCCGGTAAAGAAGTTTACCCGAACGGTAATGTGTATTGCGCTACCAAACACGCGGTTGATGCGCTTAACAAAGGTATGCGGCTTGACCTGCTGCCGCACGGCATCAAGGTAACGGCGGTACATCCCGGGGCGGTGGAGACCGAGTTTTCTGAAGTGCGTTTTAAAGGTGATAAGGATCGCGCTAAAAAAGTGTACGAAGGTTTTGAGCCGTTGGTAGCACAGGATGTTGCCGAAACCATCTGGTTTGCCGCGTCGCGCCCCGCGCATGTCAACATCAACGAGCTTACCGTAATGCCAACTGCCCAGGCAGGCGCTACGAGTATCTTCAGAAAGAACTTATAAATGTGCAGATATGCTGATGTGCGAACGTGTAGATGATAAATTGTTAATGATAAAATCTATAATTCACTAAATCGTTAATTCAGTAAATCAATATTCATGTGCGTATGGCTGAATTAAAGTTCAATCGATAAATCAATAACTCATTAATTCAATAATTAAGTAATTGCATTAGCTTTGCAGCTTAAATCCCAAACTAAAAATTCGAAATCCGATATAGAAGATGTCATTATCAACCCAAATAGATCAGGATATTAAACAAGCCATGCTGGCCAAGGACGCTGACAAGTTGCGTGGCCTGCGTGCTATAAAATCAGCCTTATTGATAGCTAAAACCGAGAAAGGCGCTGCCGAAGAGGTAAGCGAGGAAGCGGAGATAAAAGTGCTGCAAAAGCTGATCAAGCAGCGAAAGGAGTCGGCTGACATATACAAGGCGCAAAACCGTGAAGACCTTTACCAAATTGAAGCCGCCGAGATGCAGGTGATTGAAGCTTATCTGCCTAAACAAATGGATAGGGCTGAATTGGAAGCTTACCTTAAAGATTTGATAGCCCGCGTTGGCGCAACGTCTGTAAAAGATATGGGCAAGGTGATGGGTACTGCCAATAAGGAACTTGCAGGCAAGGCCGACGGCAAAACCATATCTGAAGTGATAAAGCAGATTTTAGCATAATTGCAGCCCGGTATTGTAACTAAACTGCAATAAACTATTTTTACAGCATAATAACGGCAAGATTAACTAAACTTGCAGCGATACATTTAATTGACCAGGCACTATATATATGAAGTTCGCACTTAAACAGGAAAAGGAATTTAGCTACATTGACGAGGGCGAAGGCGAAGTGCTGCTGATGTTACACGGTTTAATGGGCGCCCTCAGCAACTGGGAAGAAGTTATTGAGGAGTTTAAATCGGAATACCGTGTAATTATACCTGTTTTACCTATTTACGATTTGCCGCTGCTTACTACCGGTGTTAAAACGCTTAGTAAGTATGTACATAAGTTTGTTAAACACAAAGGCCTTACCAACTTTACCATATTGGGTAACTCGCTTGGTGGCCATGTGTCGTTAATATACGTACTATCTCACCCTGAATATGTGAAAGCGATGGTGCTTGCGGGTAGTTCGGGCTTATATGAAAATGCCTTTGGCGGATCATTTCCGCGGCGCGAGAGTTATGATTTTGTGAAAGAAAAAGTAGAATTTACTTTTTATGATCCGAAAACAGCAACAAAGGAACTGGTGGACGATGTTTTTCAAACAATAAATGACCGTAATCGCGTTATCAGAATATTGGCTATGGCAAAATCGGCCATCAGGCATAACATGGCCAAAGATTTGCATAAGATAACCGTACCAGTTGGCTTGCTATGGGGTAAGAATGATAAAATTACCCCACCGGAGGTAGCCGAGGAATTTAACCAGTTGTTGCCCAATGCTGAGCTACACTGGATTGATGAATGCGGCCATGCCCCAATGATGGAGCAGCCCGAGAGATTTAACATACTGCTAAGGCAGTTTTTGGATAAACTAAAAAAGTAACCCATGTTCGCGATTGACCTGATCGGAAATGCCATACCACCTCTACACACGTCTGACACGGTGCAGAAAGTGATCGAACGTATGGCCGAGTTTAAGGTCAGTCACATGCCTATAGTTAACGAGGAGCAGTTTCTGGGTCTTATTTCTGAGGATGACCTTATCGAGGAGCCCGATTATGATACCGAGATAGGAGCCTTGGCGCTCGCGCTGGTTAACCCTTATGTTTTTAGCGATCAGCATATTTACGATGTTATCCGCATGTTTCGTGAATTACAGTTGAGCGTTGTACCCGTTCTGGATAAAAAAAACAATTACCTCGGGGTGGTGTCTATCAACAGTATGAATGAGTACTTTGCCGAGCTTACGTCGGTATCAGTACCTGGTGGTATAATTGTGCTGGAGATAAGCAACCGCAATAATTCGCTGGCGCACATGGCGCAGATCGTCGAGTCAGACAATGCGCAGATACTAAGCTCGTACGTCCGTACTTTCCCTGACTCAACCCGCATGGAGATCACCCTTAAAATTAATAAGCTGGATATATCAAACATAGCGGCTACCTTTTTAAGGTACAACTATGATATTAAGGCTACCTTTAATCACTATAACGAAAGGGATAATTCAATGGAGCGTTATGATTCGCTGATGAATTACCTCAACCTATAATCCCGCCTGATGAAAATAGCAGTATACGGCAGACCATTTACCGACAGCGAGGTTTTGCCCTTTATACAACAGGTTTTTGATAATCTGCAACAACACGGCGTCGAAATTTATGTACACAGCCGCCTGCATGGCTATCTGCAGGATAAAATAACCAACGTTAATTACACCGTGCTTGAAGAAGGCCAACCGTTTAAAGGCCTGATCGATCTGTTTTTAAGTCTTGGTGGCGATGGTACTATGTTAGATACCGTTACCCTGATACGCGATAGCGGCATCCCGGTTATCGGTATTAACTTTGGCCGGCTGGGTTTTTTGGCAAGTATTAACAAAAGCGATATAGCGGCCGCCATACATGCGGTAGTAAATCAGCAATATACGCTCGATAAAAGAGCTATGCTGCACATTGATTCAGAAGCAAAACTATTTGGTGATGATAATTTCGCGCTGAACGAGATCACGATACATAAGCGCGATGATTCAGCGATGATCACTACACACGCTTTTTTGGATGGTGCCTTCCTTAACTCTTACTGGAGCGATGGTATCATCGTGTCAACCGCTACCGGCTCAACGGCTTACTCGCTAAGCTGCGGCGGTCCTATTATCTTTCCGGAATCAAACACGGTAGTACTTACACCAATTTCGCCGCATAACCTTAACGTGAGGCCGGCGGTATTGCCTGATTGCTGTACGCTATCATTCGATGTGGAAACGCGCAGTGCCAATTACTTGATCTCGTGCGATTCGCGTACCGTGGTGCTCGATCAGCCGGTGCGTATCAATGTGCGTAAGGCCGACTTTCAGCTTAATTTAATCAGGCTAAATAATGAAAACTACTTATCAACGTTAAGACATAAATTATTGTGGGGACTTGATACCCGTAATTATTAGCCTTACCGGATGCGAAAATATCTACTTACCATACTCATACTATTTACAGCCATAACGCTTAAAGCCCAAACCTGGGAAGTTGGGGCGGGTATAGGCGGCGCCGGTTATATGGGCGATTTAAACCAGCACAACCCCTTGCAAATTAGCGGGCTGGATGGTAACGTATTTGTTAAGCGTAATTTTAACGGTTACCTCTCGGCCAAATTTCAGTTCACATACGGTAAAATAGGCGCTGCGGATAGTACTTCAAACAACCAGCAACAGCGCGACCGTAACCTGAGTTTTACCAATCGCATTATGGAAACCAGCCTTACCGGCGAGTTTAACTTTATGCATTATATACCCGATGCCGGTAAAAATGTGTTCACCCCGTTTGTGTTTGCGGGTATTGGTGTGGCCGCTCATGCGCCGCGTACCGAGCTGAACGGCAATCAGGTAGGCTTGCGCAGGCTGCGTACCGAGGGGCAGCAAAAGCAATATGCCGGTACCATACTATCAGTGCCTTACGGTGCGGGCGTAAAATACAACATAGGCGGTAAGTGGACATTGATAGCCGATTTAGGTTATCACTGGACAAATACCGACTACCTTGATGATGTAAGCGGTTTATATGCTGATAAATCCACGTTGCCATCGCCAACCTCGGTGCGGCTGTCAGACCGTACGGGTGAGCGAACCGGCGTATATACAGGCACCGCCGGTACCCAACGCGGCGACCTGCGTAAACGCGACAGTTACCTTTTTTTAAACCTTTCGCTATCGTTTACATTCGTAACCGAAAAATGTTATTATGAAAATTGATTTTATAAAATAAAATTTTATAAAATATGTATAATAAAAAATTTAATTTGGCGTAATAATTATATTACTTATCTAAACTATTATTGTTATGGCCGAATTAAACACACCTGCCGCCGGATCAGGCAGAAAAGGAACCCGCAAACGCGCCTCAACCCGCGTAGATCTGACAGCTATGGTTGACCTTGCATTTCTGTTGATTACCTTTTTTATCATGACCACCACCTTAAGCAAGCCTAAGATAATGCCGGTTGTGATGCCTGATAATGAGGGTCCTGATGAACCTGTTTCAGAAAACCGCACACTCACCGTTTGCCTGGGTAAAGACAACAAGGCCCTTTGGTATTTAGGCCGGGCCGAGCAGCCCATACTTAAGCCAACAGTGGCAGGTTACGGTAAAAACGGCGTTCGCAAAGCTTTGTTGGATGCAGCGGCTTATGTAAAAAAGAATTATGGTAAAACCCTGATGGTAATTGTTAAACCTGCCGACAGTTCAAAATATGAAAACCTGGTGAATACCATTGACGAATTGGATATAACCCAGGTACCTGCATATGCCATTGCCGACATCGCACCTCAGGATATAACGCTTTTAAAGCAGAAAGGTATCTACTAAAAATATAAACGTATAAGTGCAGCCGGGCCAAACAGCCCGGCTTTTTTGTTAAAAAAAAGCTTGTTTTTTCTTTTACGCTGTCATACTAAAAAAATACAAAGTAAGTTTTACCTTTGTAGCCTGAAAAAACAGGCTTATTTTAAATAATTTAAATAGCTGAGCGCTTACTTATTACAATTGCGGCGCAATTAATCAAGGCTATTTAACACGGCAGTAATGAAAGACCAGATCGATTTGTTGAAATTGCCCGCGCACATTGCCATTATAATGGATGGTAACGGCCGCTGGGCAAAAACCAAAGGAAAGCTAAGGGTATTTGGCCATCATAACGGTGTGCTTGCCGTACGCGATGTTGTTGAGGGCGCATGCGAACTGGGCCTTAAATATTTAACCCTCTATGCCTTTTCGGCCGAGAACTGGAACCGGCCCAAGCTTGAGGTAATGGCACTGATGGAATTGATGGTTAGTACCATTAATAAGGAGATAAGCACGTTTATGAACAATAATGTGCGCCTTAATGCCATCGGTGATCTGAGTATGCTGCCGGCCCGCAATCACCGTGAACTTACCAAAGCTATGCAAACTACTGCCGGCAATACCGGTTTGGTGTTAACCTTAGCCTTGAGCTATAGCTCACGTAACGAGATCGTTCATGCTGTTAAAAGTATTGCCGAAAAGGTAAAGGCCGGCGAACTAAACCCGGCCGATATAACGGAGCAAACTATTGCTGATAATCTCTATACATATAACATGCCTGATCCTGAACTCATGATCAGGACGAGCGGCGAACACCGCATCAGTAACTACCTGCTTTGGCAAATAGCGTATACCGAGCTGTATTTTACCAATAAATTATGGCCCGATTTCAGGCGAGAAGATTTATTTGAGGCTATACTTGACTACCAGCAGCGCGAGCGCCGCTTTGGTATGACAAGCGAGCAGCTTAACTAAATTTTTACTTTTAACACTATTTAACAACTGTTTAAATTATTTTTAGCCCACTAAAATATCCGAATGTATAAATATATAGTTGCTGTATTTTCTTTGCTGTTAAGTGCAATTACTGCCATGGCGCAGGTTCCGGCCGGCTCGGCAGATAGCCTGAACTACCTTAGTCCTAAAGAGTATATTGTTGGTGGCGTAACCATTAGCGGAGCTAAAAACCTGGACAAGGAAATTCTGATCACCATATCAAAATTAAATAAAGGCGACAGGCTGATATTACCAGGCGAGGCTAACGCACGTGTTATCAAGGACCTGTTTTCGCAGGGATTGTTTGATGATGTACAGCTTAACATCACCAAAGTAAATATGGATACCGTATACCTGGAGATAGCAGTGGTTGAAAGGCCGCGTTTATCAAGGTTAAAAATAACCGGTATTAAAAAAGGCGAAATTGAGGATGTAACTAAAAAGCTGAATGATAAAACAGGTAAAATAGTTAACCAGAACCTGATCAATACGACAACCGGAATTATTAAGCGCCACTTTAACGAGAAAGGCTACTTATTTACCGAGGTTAAAATGAATCCGGTGCCTGACCCGGGCGACTCAAGTTCTGTGATACTGAATGTACAGGTTGATAAAAAGAACAAGGTTAAAATTAACAGTGTTGAGTTTGACGGCAATACCGCCTTTACCGATAAAAAATTACGCAAGTTTTTAAAGAATACACGTACCAAGAAGTGGTACAATATCTTCGGCTCAAAGAAGTTTAAAGAAGATAAATTTTTAGAGGATAAGCAAACGCTTATTGAAAAAATGCAGGCCGAAGGTTATCGTGACGCGCAGGTGTTAGACGATACCGTTACCCGCCACGATGAGCGCACGGTTGACGTGAAGATCAAAGTTTACGAAGGTCCTAAGTATTACTTTGGTAACATTAAATGGTCGGGCAATGCCAAGTACACTACCGAGTTTTTAAATCGTGTACTGCGTATTAAGAAAGGTGATATATTTAGCGAAGAGGAGCTGACCAAGAGGTTATCAGGCCCTACGCCGAGTAATGACGATGTATCAACCCTTTATCTGGATGATGGATACCTGACCTACAACGCCGACCCGGTACAAACGCGCATTTATGGCGACACTATCGATCTGGACATACGTATTTACGAAGGACCACAATACACCATTAACCGTGTAACCGTTAAAGGTAATGATGTTACTAACGATAAGGTGGTAATGCGCGAGATCCGTACCAAACCGGGGCAAAGGTTTAACAAAACGTTATTGATCCGTAGTACGCGCGAACTTTCGCAGTTGGGTAGTTTTGACGAGCAAAAAACAGAACCACGCCCAACTAATATTAATCCATCGGAGGGTACGGTTGACATTATTTACAACGTAGTTGAAAAACCTTCTGACCAGATTGAGCTTTCGGGTGGTTTTGGTGGTGGCCAGTTGGTTGGTACATTAGGTTTATCGTTCAACAACTTTTCGCTGCGTAATATATTTAATCTGAAAGCTTACAGGCCGCTGCCAAAAGGCGACGGGCAAAGGCTAAGCATACGTGGCCAGTCAAGCGGGCGTACGTATCAAAACTTCTCGTTCACGTTCTCTGAGCCATGGCTGGGTGGTAAGAAACCTATTTTCTTCAGCTTATCGGCTTATACACAGGGTAGCTCAACAGGGCAGTATTATCCAAAATCAAGCCCTTATTACAATAAGTTACGTATTAATGGTATCGGTGTAACGCTGGGTAAACGTTTAAACTGGCCCGATAACTACTTCCAGTTAAACTACTCACTTAACTTTGACCACTACTTCCTGGATAACTATTCAGCATACCTGTTCAGAAACGGTACATCATACAACATTAAAATTACACAAGAGTTAAGCCGTAACTCGCTGGATGCGCCTATTTATCCAACTGGGGGTTCAAACATCAGGTTTACGGTTCAGGTAACACCGCCGTACTCATTATTTAATAACACCAACTACGCAATTGCTACGCCGGAAGAGCGTTATAAATTTGTGGAGTATCACAAATGGAAGTTTGACGCGCAATGGTTCCAGCGTATTACCGGTAAACTTGTGCTGATGTCTCAGGCAAGGTTTGGTTTCCTGGGTTCATATAATTCCCAGGTAGGCCCTTCACCGTTCGAGCGTTTCAAACTGGGTGGTGACGGTATGCAAACTTACCAGTTCCTGCAGGGTAGCGAGATCATCGGTTTACGTGGATATCAAAACTTCTCGATCGTACCAACCGGCTCAAACTATACGGCTAACGATAACCCAGGCAGTGCTATCTATAACAAGTTTACGCTTGAGCTGCGTCACCCGGTAATTGCAAGCCAGTCGGCCACTATATTCCTGTTGGCTTTTGCCGAAGGCGGTAACGCATGGGATAGCTTCAGCCGCTACAATCCGTTTAACGTAAGGCGCTCGGTAGGTATGGGTGCCCGGATATTTTTGCCTATATTTGGTTTGCTCGGGCTTGATTACGGTTACGGTTTTGACCGCATACCGGGCCAGCCGGATGCGGGAAGAGGACAGTTCCACTTCTCAATTGCACAAAGTTTACAAGGCGGATTTAATTAATTGTATAATTAATTTATGAAAAGGATAATTTTAACAGCTTTATTAGCGTTTACTGCATATTTAGGAGCATTTGCACAACGGTTTGCTTATGTTGACTCGGAATACATACTGAAGCACATGCCGGATTATACATCGGCACAAAAGCAATTGAGCGCGCAATCGCAGCAATGGCAAAAAGAGGCTGACGCTAAATTTCAGGAAATTGACAGGTTATATAAAGCTTACCAGGCCGACCAGGTGTTAATGACGCCTGAAATGAAAAAGCGCCGCGAAGCGGAGATTGTAGGTAAGGAGAAAGCAGCGAAGGATTTTCAACGGTTGAAATTCGGTCCTGACGGTGAGCTGACACAAAAAAGCACTGCCTTGATTAAACCAATTCAGGATCGCGTGTCAAAAGCGGTACAGGTAGTTGCCGAAAGCGAAAATCTGGATATGATATTTGACAAGAACAGCGAGGTAATGATGCTTTACGCTAACCCAAGGTATGATAAGAGTGCCGCGGTGATAACGCGTTTAGGATTAAAACCAGGAACATTTGCCCAATAAATTTATATTTTATAAAATAGCGGACTATTATATTAAACACACAGAAACAAAAATGAAAAGATTATTTAAGGTTGCTTTAGTAGCGGTATGCATGGTATTTGTGGGGACGTATGCAAAAGCACAAAAGATCGCGCACATCAATTTTAATCAACTGGTGGAGTTGATGCCCGAAACTAAAACGATAAGGACACAAATGGAAGCTTATCAAAAAACTTTTGTTGATACTTACACCACTATGGGTAACGAGTTTCAAACAAAAGCCCAGGCTTACGAAAAAGATAAAGCTACCATGAACGATGCAACCCGTACTGCTAAAGAAACAGAATTACAGGATCTGCAAAAACGTATTCAGGATTTCCAAAAAGACGCGCAAGGTAAAGTTGAACAAAAAAGCAATGAGTTGACCAGGCCGCTATTTACTAAAGCCCGTGCTTCAATAAGCAAAGTTGCTAAAGCTAAAGGTTACACTTATGTGCTTGATTCATCACAAACCGAATTATTAGTATCGCCAGAGGCTGACGATTTGTTAGCATCAGTTAAAGCTGACCTGGGTTTAAAATAATTAATAACAGGATATCAGATAAAAAAAGCGCCCGTATTACCGGGCGCTTTTTTTATTTTTGCAAAGGTGTCAGCAACAAAACCCATCGGTATATTTGATTCCGGCTATGGCGGGTTAACCGTGTTCCGGTCTATCGCCAATCAACTGCCCCGGTACGATTATGTTTACCTGGGCGATAACGGCCGCTCGCCTTATGGTAACCGCTCGTTTAAAACCATACATGAGTATACTTGGGAATGCGTGCAGTGGTTGTTTAAGCAAGGCTGTCCGCTGATTATTTTGGCCTGTAATACCGCCTCGGCCAAAGCATTGCGCACCATACAGCAGCAGGATATGCCCGGCAAGTTTGATGATAAACGTGTGTTAGGCGTCATCCGCCCCACAGCAGAGGTAATTGGCAATTACACCCAAACCGGTGAGATTGGGGTGTTGGGTACCAAGGGTACCGTACAATCGCAGTCGTATTTATTAGAGATAGAGAAGTTTTTCCCGAAGTTAAATGTACATCAGCAAGCCTGCCCCATGTGGGTACCGTTGATTGAAACAGGTGAGCATGATAAACCGGGCGCCGATTATTTTATTAAAGAGTATTTGGACGCCATACAGGCGCAGTCAGCTAATATTGATACCCTGTTGCTGGCGTGTACCCATTATCCGCTATTGCAGGATAAGATTGAAGCGCGGTTGCCACCCAATATTAAAGTTGTTGCGCAGGGTGATATTGTAGCAACCAGTTTAGCCGATTACCTGCAACGCCACCTGGAAATTAAGCAGCAGCTTACTCAAGGAGCAGGCAAACGATTTTTCACCACATCAGATGATACCACGGATTTTGACCACCATGCATCAGCCTTTTTTGGCGAGCCTGTTGTGGCGGAGTATGTGTCGGTAAAGTGATTTATAAGTCACTTTGATCCTATTGACTCACCCCCGACATCGCTCCGCTTGTTAACCTCTGCGCAAACGCAAGAGGGGAGTAGTAAACAGATTCTTTCTTGTTATTTTACCTTCTTTGCCCAAAGGGCAGAGAGGGTGGTCCAGCGCAGCGAAGACCGGGTGAGTTAAATGGCGAGTTTCCACAACGTTTTCCAGAGGGAAAGTAAATAATTTATAATCAGGTCAGGCAACTTCGCAATCAAACTTCTGAAATTCGAAACCAAAACCGCTCTCCCGATTTCATAAATCAAAATCCTGCTATAATCTACCAAATACATAGAATATTTAGCGGGCATTTGCTAAGTTTGCAGCCAAAGTAATTTTGTGCATTGAGTAATTACCTGATATATTTTCTTGTAGCTGCCGGGCTGTTCGCGTTTGCGGCGTTGTTCGCGCTTTTTGGCGTGTATGCCGAGCGAAAGATATCCGCCTACATACAGGACAGGCTCGGCCCCACCGAAACAGGAAAATTTGGTACACTGCAAACTTTTGCCGATATTCTTAAAATGATCCAAAAGGAGCTGATCATCCCGGCCAAGGCCGATAAGTGGCTGTTTATACTGGCGCCGGTAATCATATTTGTGGCTGTTTACATGGGCTTTGCCGCAATGCCTTGGGGGCCAGGCTTAGCGCCTTCAAAAATAAATATCGGCCTGTATTATGTGTTCGCCATTATCTCTATCGAGACATTGGGCATACTCATGGCGGGCTGGGGCTCCAATAATAAATACTCTATTTTAGGCGCTATGCGTTCGGCCGCGCAGATCATTTCGTACGAGATACCAGCAGGTTTTGCCATTATATCTGCAGTGATGATCGCTCAGTCATTGGATTTGCAGGTGATCTCTGCACAGCAAGGCGTAGCATCAACCGAAACCGTTAAGTTTTTTGGTTTTTGGGACGTAACCAATATTGGCGGATTGCTGAGCTGGAACATATTCAGGGCGCCGCATTTAATTATAGCATTTGTTATTTACTTTATATCATCATTAGCCGAAGCTAACCGTGCGCCTTTTGATATACCCGAGGCGGAATCAGAACTGGTGGCCGGTTTCCATACCGAATATTCCGGATTAGGCTTTGCCTTTGTGTTTTTGGCCGAGTACTCGATGATGTTCCTGGTATCTATGATAGGGGTGATCCTGTTTTTAGGCGCCTGGAATACACCGCTGCCTAATATGGGCGCGTTAAAATTGGCCGACTGGACAACCAACATCTGGTGGGGGATATTTTGGGTGGCGATTAAAAGCCTGGCCCTGGTTGGTGTACAAATGTGGATCAGGTGGACATTACCCCGCCTGCGTGTTGACCAACTGATGAACCTATGCTGGAAAGTATTAACCCCGCTGGCCTTTGCCTGTATATTAATATCCGGCGTATGGCGGTTATGGTTGATGTAGGGAGGTGAATGGATAGTAGTGAGTGGTGAGTTTGGTGGTTAGAGATCAGTGTTTAGAGAATAGTAATTAGAATTTAGTATTTAGATTTTAGAGTTTATAACAGTATGTTTAAAAACGCGATAAATGGCTTAACTACTGCATGGAAGGGGATGACCCTTACCATCGGCCACTTGTTTGCGTCGAAAAAAACACGTGAGATCAACAAAGTAAGCGACGATAATTACTTTAAACGCCTTGAAGGAACCAATACCATACAATACCCCAAACAGCAATTGCCTGTACCTGAGGTTGGGCGCTACCAGTTGGATGTGGAGATGGATGATTGCATTGTGTGCGATCTGTGCGCCAAGATTTGTCCGGTTGATTGTATCGATATAGAATCCATTAAAGCCACGGAGGCCATCGGCCAAACGTCTGACGGGACAACCAAGCGCCTGTATGCCGCCAAGTTTGATATCGATATGGCCAAGTGTATGTATTGCGGCCTGTGTACGGTTGTTTGTCCAACGGAGTGTATTACCATGACTAACACGTACGACCGTACGGTGTTTGAACTGAGCGACCTGATCTACGAATTTTCGGACATGACCAAGAAGGAAGCCGACGAAAAACGTGCGCTGCTCGAAAAGCAAAATGCCGAAAAGCAAGCCGCCAAGCTTGCCGCCATGAAGAAGAAGGAGGAAGGGCAATGATGCTGGTGAAGGTGATGTTTTACGTATTGGCTGCCATCGCTTTAGGATCTGCCTTATATGTGGCCGCTTCAAAAAACCTGGTGCGGTCGGTATTTATGTTTTTTGTTACCCTGTTTGCGTTGGCGGGTTTGTATGTGCTTGCCCTGGCAGATTTTGTGGCCATTACCCAGATCGTGATCTATGTAGGCGGTATTTTGGTGTTGATACTTTTCGCCTTTATGCTATCCGGCCGTGAAACACTGGATGCTATCCAAAAGCAAAAAGGAAAATTCATCAGCCTGAGTAAACTGCCTGCTGTATTACTTGCCGCGTTATTTTTTGTGGTCATGTTTATAACGTTAAGGCAAGTAAGGGTTGACGAGTTAGACTGGGTGCGAACTGCTGTAGCCGATGGAAATGTGATTAAGCCGGACACGATATTGATTGAGAATATCGGTGTAAATTTAATGACGCTCTATCTTTTGCCATTTGAAGCGATCTCCATACTGCTGATGTTTGCGCTGATAGGGGCGGCACATTTATCCAGAAAGGAGCCGCAGGCATGATCGCTTTAAGTGATTTTCTGCTGTTGAGCGCGGCACTGTTTTGCATTGGCCTGTACATGGTAGTAGCCAAGCGCAACGCCATACAAATACTGATAGGTATTGAGCTGATGCTGAATGCCGCTATATTAAACCTGGTGGCTTTTGGTAAGTATGATAAAGTTAATAATGGCGGGCAAGTGTTCGCCCTGTTTGCCATTGTGCTTGCCGCGGCGGTAACCGCAGTAGCGCTGGCTATTATACTCAACGTATACCGGCAGTTTAAAACTATCGATCCGTCTAAAATAAATAACTTGGGAGATTGAGTATGACGAGGATATTTTATATCGTTTTTACGCTGGTGATGGTTTTTGCGGTTGAGGCAATAGCCCAAAGCGACTCAATGCCTGCTAAAAATGACCGGGAGCCATTGGCTATTCTTGATGGCAAAATTACTACGCCTGCAAAGGTTAAGCAATTAGGCTTATCAGACATTAAAGGCATGTGGGTAATTAAGGACAACAATTTTCCAGTTAAATATGGTGAGGCTGGACGTAATGGAGTTGTATTTATCAGCACACAGAATACCGAATTACGGGCAGCAGATACTGCGACGAACACACAGCCCCTGATATTGCTTGACAGCGTTGAGATAGATATTGAGTCAATGAAAAGGCTGCCACCTGCTAATATAGATAATGTACAGGTTTTTAAAGATAAGCAAGCCACCGACCGCTATGGAATTAAAGCCGCTAAAGGATTAGTATTAGTCACCAGTAAAAAGCCTGTACGCTTAGTATCATTCGCTACCGTGGGGCCAAACAACCCGTTATTGCTGATTGATGGCGTTGAAAAGGATATCAAAGAACTGGAAAACATCAAGCCTGAAAGCATAGAGAAACTACAGGTACTTAAAGATGTTGGGGCGACCGCATTATACGGCATAAAAGGTGCTCATGGCGTTATCCTCGTCACAACAAAAAATAACAAGAAAACAAAGAAATAAACATTGGTACCCGATCAGGCACATATCGCTCATATACAAACGTTCCACACGGTGGTGGCGGTGATATTGCCATTGCTTGCCGCTATCGTTAATAATTTTATCCCCAACAGGGTAAAGGTTACCGGGTGGATATCAACCATCGCTATACTATTAAGTGCCGCCTTTGCCATAAGTGTTTTTGCCGCGGTTTGGAATACTACAACTGTGCACACACAGCAGCTATGGTTTAGCATTGGCGCTACTAAAGTTTATGCTGGGGTATGGCTCAATAATTTATCGGTTATGATGCTGGTATTGGTGCCTGTTATCGCATTGCCGGTGCACATATACTCCATGGCTTATATGAGGGAGGATGAGCGCTTTAACCGTTATTTTACTTACCTCAGCTTCTTTTGTTTTAGTATGTTGGCGTTGGTTGTGGTGGATAGCACCATACTGCTTTACGCTTTTTGGGAGTTGGTAGGCTTTTCGTCATACCTGCTCATCGGTTTTTGGTTTACGCGAGATAAGGCGGTGCAAGCCAACAAAAAGGCCTTTATCATGAATAGGATAGGCGATATAGGTTTGCTCTCCGCTATCATTATCCTATTCGCACAATATGGTACGTTTGATCTGGTTCAGCTATTCGGTGATAACGGCTTGGTATCACGATCTGTTATCGAAAACGGAATATGGATAGCACCCACCGGACAACTACCTGCCGTATGGCAATACGTAGCCTTTGCGGGAATATTTTTAGGCATGGCGGCTAAGTCGGCACAGTTCCCGTTACATACCTGGCTGCCCGATGCCATGGAAGGGCCAACCTCGGTATCAGCATTGATCCATGCCGCTACGATGGTGGCGGCGGGCGTTTTCCTGCTTGGCAGAGCATATCCATTGTTTACGCCCGGAGAGTTAAGCGTGTTTGCCGTTATAGGCTGCTTTACAGCATTTATGGCGGCAAGCATCGCCCTCACGCAAAATGATCTGAAACGTATACTGGCTTACTCCACCATATCGCAACTAGGCTTTATGGTGCTGGCTATGGGGGTCGGTGCTTATGCTTCGTCACTATTTCATTTGGCAACGCACGCTTTTTTTAAATGCCTGCTGTTCTTGGTAGCCGGTATTGTGATCCACGAAATGCAGCACATCAAGCACGAAAACCATCTCGATATCGATCCGCAGAATATTTTATACATGGGCGGCCTGCGTAAAAAACTGCCGCTTACGTTTATTGCCGCCGTTGTGGGCAGCCTGGCATTAATTGGTTTATTGTTCACCTCAGGCTACTTATCCAAAGATGGTATACTGATACAAGCCTTTGAATGGGCAGAGGGTAAATCATGGTATTATCAACTGGTGCCCGTTGGTGCATTATTAACCAGTTTGTTAACCGCCTTTTATGTGAGCCGGTTAATAGTAAAGGTGTTTTTTGGTAAATTCCGTTTGTTGGATGTTCATCCCGGTATTAAGCTGCATATAAGCGATGGTGGCTGGAATTATAAATTGCCGCTAATTATGCTGGCGCTGTGCAGCTTGTTCCCGCTGTTTTCGCTGCATCCCTGGTTGTATGAACATGCTTGGCTGTACGAGGGCTTCATCCCGTCAAATCACCTGGCGCGCGAAAACATTTACCACACACTCATCCCCATAGGAGTTAATATTTTTAGTGTGATGGTGATCTACCTGGCATATGCGCTGTACGTAAAACGTAACTATGTTGCCCCGCAAGCGGGATGGCTGTTTAAGCTATCATACAACCAATGGTATATTGATGCATTTTACCATAAAGTTATTGTAAATGGTGTGCTGGCATTAAGTCGCCTGCTTTACTGGTTTGACCGTACGGTTATTGACGGATTGGTAAACCTGCTGCGTAATATAGTTGGCTTACTCTCCTCGCTGGCCGAGTGGACCGACCGTTACATTGTAAACGGTGTTATCTACCTGATCACTGTTTTGGTAAGGCGTATTGGCAATCTGGCCCGCCTGTTTCAGGGTGGCAAAGTGCAATACTACCTGTACAGTATGCTGGCGGTAGTGCTTTTAGTGTTTATTTTTAAATTACTCATCTGAGAAACTGATGAACCTTTTAACAATACTGATATTCATCCCCGTAGTGTTCGGCGCAATTATATTGCTGCTGCCGTCGTCGTTACGGGCGAGCTTTAAATATATTACCCTGCTTGCTACACTCATTCAGTTCGCGCTGAGTATATGGATTTACCTCGACTTTAAAACAGGTGCCGGTTTTGGCGGTATCAACCACGAAGATCAGTTTCAGTTTGTACAAAAGCTGCCCTGGATACACCTTGACCTGGGCGCCGCCGGGGCTATGCAGATAGATTATTTTGTAGGTATAGATGGCATTTCGCTTCCGTTACTGGTGATGACCACGCTGGTCATGGTGATCGCTACCGTTGCCTCATGGGAGATAAACAGCAACGTAAAAGGCTTCTTCGCTTTATTTTTGTTGTTGGATATGGCCGTAATAGGTGTATTCTGCGCGTTAGATTTCTTTTTGTTCTATCTGTTCTATGAGTTGATGTTGTTGCCATTGTATTTCCTGATAGGCATGTGGGGCGGCGTTCGGCGTGAGTACGCGGCTATAAAGTTTTTCCTGTATACCCTATTTGGTTCGGTATTTATGTTGCTGGTGATGGTAGGTCTGTACCTGTCAGTAACTGATCCGGCTACAGGCAATCATACCTTTAATATCATTCAAATGATGAACCCGGCCAACTACAGTGCCGACTCAATATTCTCTACCGCCGCGCAGCAAACCATATTAGGTGTACCTGCCCGTGTGCTGGGCTTTGTGGTGTTATTCATAGCCTTTGCCATTAAAGTGCCGGTTGTACCGCTGCATACCTGGCTGCCTGTAGCCCACGTGGAAGCGCCAACACCCGTATCGATCATACTGGCGGGGGTATTATTAAAGATCGGGGGTTACGGCATTATCCGTATCTGTTTAGGTATATTCCCCGAAGTTGCCGCATCCGGTGCGTTCTGGCTGGGCTTACTCGGTGTCGTTTCTATATTATATGGAGCACTAAATGCCCTTGCCCAGCGCGACCTGAAACGCATGATAGCCTACTCGTCCGTATCGCACATGGGTTTTGTACTGTTGGGCATCGCCTCGCAAACTGCCGAAGGCATAAGCGGTGCGGTGTTGCAGATGATTAGTCACGGCTTTTTATCATCCATGCTGTTTTACCTGGTAGGGGTGGTTTACAACCGAGTGCATGACAGGGATATATATAACTTCCGTGGCCTGGGGAGCATCATGCCAAAATATACCGCTTTTGTAATGATCGCCTTTTTTGCTTCATTGGGTCTACCCGGTTTTTCAGCTTTTGTGGCCGAAGCTTTTACCCTGGCCGGAACATTTAAATCGTCAACTACCAACGGATTATTACCTTACTGGATGGCCATTGGCGGTTCAATCGGGATATTATTAAGCGCGGCCTATTTTTTATGGACGCTGCAACGCATGTTCTTCGGCCAAACCCTGTTAAAGGGCGGCGAGGTGTGGCGCACAGCACTTACAGATATCAATATGCGCGAAGCTTTAACGCTTGTGCCTTTAGCTGTTATGGCATTGGCGTTGGGCATTTTCCCGTCGCTGGTATTGGACATAGCCAACGGTAGTGTATTGGCTTTGGTGGAGTTTTTAAAGAAATAAGATCAGCCCATGCACGACCTGTTACCTACCATACCCGAGCAGCTAAGCAAAATATTAAGCGATGTGCACTTTTTTGTACCCGAGCTGTATTTGAGCGGACTGTTTGTGCTGGTTTTATTGGCCGACCTGTTTATTGGTAAGGGAGCTGAAAAATATTGCCGGGCAATAGGTATAGCAGGTTTGATCATCGTTTTTTTCAAGGACTATGAGCAGTATTCTCTGGCTGATGAGGCAAGGGGCGCGATATCTTTATTCAACGGAATGCTTCTGCTGTATGACAAAGCTGTTTCATTTAAAGTAGTTATTGATCTGCTTACCGTGCTGCTCCTGATTTATTTCCCGTGGGACAATAAACTCTCCTCGCATAAAAAGGGATTGTCCGATCTGTATACCATCACTATAGGTTCGGTTTTAGGTTTGCATTTAATGACGATGGCTACCAACATGTTGTCCATTTACCTGGCTATCGAGATGGTGTCCATCGCGTCCTATCTCATGGTTGCTTACCGTTCCGAAAACGGCTTTAGTGCCGAAGCAGGTTTAAAATACGTGTTATTTGGCGCGGCGTCATCAGCGGTCTTGCTTTATGGCATATCGTTGTTATACGGTTTAACAGGTTCGCTGGATATTTGGGATCCGAAATTCATGGTCAACCTTACGGCTACTGGTAGTGCTGGTGTCGGGCTGGCCTTAACACTGGTGTTGATCGGCATAGGTTTCAAGCTATCATTTGTGCCCGTGCATTTTTGGGTGCCCGATGTTTATGAGGGAGCATCCACGCCTGTTACCGCCTACCTTTCAAGCGTACCCAAAATTGCCGCCTTCGCCTTGCTTATAAACTTTGTAAACGCCTTTGTATCGGTAGTACCGCATCCCGATTTTGATTTCAGGCTGGTGCTGTCCGTAATTGGCATCATCACCATGATAGCCGGTAACTTTGCCGCCGTAGCGCAACAAAATGTAAAGCGTATGTTGGCCTACTCCAGTATCGGGCATACCGGTTTTGCGTTGATGGCAGTTGTTACCTACTCGCCACAAGGGCTAAACTCTCTGATCTATTACCTTGCAGTGTACGCGGTTGCCAACATAGCCGCGTTGCTGCTGGCAAGTTACTATACCAACCAAACCGGTGCCGAAAACGTGACCGAATATAAAGGATTGGGTTTTAAATACCCAATTGTGTCGGTTTGTTTTGTTGTTATACTGATTTCACTGACCGGATTACCTATTTCGGCTGGATTTACCGGTAAGCTATTTGTATTTTCTTCTGTTTATGCCGTCTATCAGCAAAATCATGATGTATGGTTGCTTGCTTTAATGATTACCGGAGCTATTATTACCGTGGTGTCGCTGTTTTATTATATTAAAATACCGCTTAACCTATTTCTTCGCAAAGGTTCCACATCGTTTGAGCATGATTATTCGGATAAAAAAATCATCGCATTATCCGTATTGTTGTCCGTATTGCTGTTTTTGTTCGGATTATTCCCTGATTTACTGTATAAAGTGCTTTAAGTTGAGTATGCGGTTGGTTAATTTTATAAATAATCTAAATTTAGTGGCGATTTCATAATAAAAATCATATTTTCACGCCATTCTAAATTTAATTATCTAAAAAGTTGATGAAACGGTACTTTCCTTTCCTTTTAATCCTGATTGCTTTAGTACTTACTTTTGTTTTTCCTTCCGTTGAGCTGAACACCACTGAAAAATCACAATTCAACGGTGCCGATATCGCCTGGATGCTGATGTCAACCGCGTTGGTGCTGATCATGACACCTGGTCTTGCCTTTTTTTACGGTGGTATGGTCAATAAAAAGAATGTGATTTCCACTATGCTGCAAAGCATCGTTTGTATGGTAATCATTACCGTGATATGGGGCATATTCGGTTTTAGTTTAGCCTTTGGCGATAGTGTAGGCGGGGTTATAGGCAATCCATCAACTTTTTTTATGATGAAAGGTATGCTGGGTACCGCTACCTGGCCGGCGGCGCCAACCATTCCGTTGTTGCTGTTTGCTATGTACCAGCTTAAGTTTGCTATTATCACACCTGCGCTTATCACCGGCGCTTTTGCCGAGCGGATTCGCTTCAACTCATACATCATTTTCCTGATTCTTTTTTCTATCTGCATATTCTCGCCGCTGGCGCACAGCACCTGGCATCCGGGTGGTATTTTAGCTAAAATGGGTGTATTGGATTTTGCCGGTGGTACGGTTGTCCATATGTCAGCAGGCTGGGCGGCTTTGGCATCAGCCATCTACCTAAAACGCCGTAATGAGGCTACGCATTCGCCTGCCCGTATCACTTATGTAATTATCGGCACAGGCTTGTTGTGGTTCGGTTGGTTCGGTTTTAATGCAGGTTCTGCGCTGGGTGCCAACCCACTTGCGGTAACGGCGCTGGCAACCAGTACTACCGCTTCTGCCGCCGCGGGTATCACCTGGATATTTTTTGATATGCTGCGCGGGCGCAAACCATCAGCCATGGGCACCTGTATCGGTGCCGTTGTAGGCCTTGTAGCTATTACACCGGCGGCCGGTTTTGTATCGGTACCACACTCATTAGCCATCGGTATCATATCAGCCATTGTAAGTAACCTGGTGGTTGAGTGGCGTACCCGTACTTCAATTGATGATACATTAGATGTTTTTCCCTGCCATGGCGTAGGTGGTATGGTAGGCATGCTGCTCACCGGTGTGTTTGCCCATCACAATGTTAACGCAGGTATGGCAAACGGTAACGGCCTGTTTTTTGGCGAAACTAAATTGTTCCTGATACAACTGGTGGCATTGGTCGGCACTTCAATATTCGCATTCTTCGGTTCGTTGTTATTGTTAAAGATTACCGATATGATATCACCATTGCGTGTATCTATGGAAGAGGAAATTGTAGGTTTGGACGTTAGCCAGCACGGCGAAAAATTGTAACAAACCGCCCACATACTACAATATTTAAATGCTTATGACTACTTTACAACGTCATAAGCATTTTTTATTTGATGAAACCCCATTACCCAATACTCGATGGATTGCGCGGTACAGCCGCCATACTTGTAGTTATTTTTCATATACTGGAAGTAAACTTTCCACCCGAAACACACCCCATGAACCATGGTTACCTGGCGGTTGATTTTTTCTATCTGCTGTCCGGCTTCGTAGTGGGCTATGCTTATGATGACCGCTGGAGCAACATGAGTGTTGGCCAGTTTCTGAAAATAAGGTTTGCGCGCCTGCATCCGATGGTGATATTTAGCATTACCGTTGGCGCGATAGCTTTTTGGTTCGATCCTTATCACGACAGCTCATTTAACATGAGCTTATTAAAACTGGTTGGTATTATGCTGATCGGTTATACCATTCTGCCGCATCCGGACGTTCGGGCATGGGGTGAAACCCATTCGCTGAACGGGCCGTGCTGGTCGTTATTGCAGGAATATGTCGCCAATATTATTTACGCGCTGATAGGCCGCAAATTAAATAAAGCCGCTTTAGTAATAGTGCTTGTTGTTGCCGGGTCAGCTTTGATCGTGATGGCCCTTAAACAAAACTATATGGGTTTGGGCTGGAGTTACGAAACCTTGTGGGCTGCACCCATACGTATGCTATTCCCGTTTTTTGCAGGTTTACTGTTGTTTCGTACAGGTAAGCTGATCAAAATGCCGATGGCCTATCCGCTGCTTTCATTACTGCTATTCGTAGTATTCTTTATGCCGAGGTTTCAATATAATGGGTTGTATGATGTGACCTGTGTTATTCTGCTTTTTCCGTTGGTGGTAGCTGCCGGTGCAGGAGGGCAGGTAAGCGGTACCTGGACAAAGGTTTGCAAGTTCGCCGGAGAGTTGTCATACCCGCTCTATCTCATCCATTACCCTTTCATCTACATTTACGGTTACTGGATAAGTGTGAAAAAGCCGGCTGTAGATCAGAATCTGCCCATTGCTGTTGGCCTTTTCGTTTTCTTTATCGTGTTTGCTTTCGCAACTTTAAAAGTGTATGATGAGCCGGTGCGCAAATGGCTAAAGCAAAAGCTGGTTCCCGTTCGTGCCATATAAAAGTTAAGGGAGTGTTAAATTTATATCAATATTAATGCTTTTTTAATGACAATAGGATAGGGGATTATCTCCGGCAAAAGTTTACCTTTGCAACCTCATTCCAAATCATGAGCGATCAGATTAAACATGAATGCGGTGTGGCATTTATCCGCCTAAGAAAGCCACTCTCTTATTATCAGCAAAAGTACGGCACTGCACTGTACGGCTTAAACAAACTGTACCTTTTAATGGAAAAACAACACAACCGCGGCCAGGATGGCGCAGGTGTTGCTACCATTAAGCTGGACATTGATCCCGGTAAACGCTACATCAGCCGTCACCGCTCAATGGCCTCAAATGCCGTTGCTGATATTTTTGAGTACATCCAGAAAAAATTTGCTGACATCGAGAAGGAGTTTCCGGATAAGCTTACCGACGCTGATTGGCTTAAAGAACATGTTAGCTTTACCGGCGAAGTGCTTTTGGGCCACCTGCGTTACGGTACGCATGGCAAAAATAGTATCGAAAACTGCCACCCCTTTCTGCGTCAAAACAATTGGAAAACACGTAACCTGGTAATTGCCGGTAACTTCAACATGACTAATGTTGACGAGTTACTGCAACAGCTTTATGATTTAGGGCAGCACCCTAAAGAAAAGGCAGATACCGTTACCGTGCTTGAAAAGATAGGCCACTTTCTGGATACCGAAAATCAGGGCTTGTTTGACCAGTACAAACGTGAGGGTTTGGATGATAATGTTGAAATCAGCAAGTTAATCGCCAACGATTTGGATGTTGCCAAAATACTCCGTAAATCAGCCAAAAACTGGGATGGCGGTTATACCATTGCCGGTATTATGGGCCATGGTGACGCATTCGTGATGCGCGATCCAAGTGGTATACGCCCGGCATTTTATTATTATAACGATGAAATTGTGGTGGCGGCCTCAGAGCGCCCGGCTATTCAAACGGCTTTTAACATTCCGCTTGAAGAGATCAACGAGATCAAACCCGGCCATGCCCTTATCGTTAAAAAGAACGGCGATGTATCTGAAGATATGTTTAGCGAACCGCTGGAAAAGAAATCATGTTCTTTCGAGCGTATTTACTTCTCCCGTGGCAGCGACTCATCTATTTACCGCGAACGTAAACAGTTAGGCCGTTTATTGTGCCCGCAAATACTCAACTCCGTTGATCACGACATCAAAAACACCGTATTCTCTTATATTCCTAACACTGCCGAGGTTGCTTTTTACGGCATGGTTGAAGGGGTGCATAAATACATCAAGAAATACCAGCGCGACAGGTTGCTTAACCGCGACGACAAAATAAGCGATGAGGAACTGACCGAGGTGCTGCAATTAGCTCCGCGTGTAGAGAAGATCGCGATAAAGGATGTGAAGCTGCGTACCTTTATTACACAGGATGCCGACCGTAGCGAAATGGTAGCCCACGTTTACGATACCACGTACGGTTTAATTAACCGTGGTACCGATAAACTGGTGGTGTTGGATGATTCAATCGTTCGGGGTACCACACTTAAGCAAAGCATCCTGAAAATACTCGATCGTTTAGGGCCTAAAAAAATCGTGGTAGTATCGTCAGCCCCGCAAATACGTTACCCGGATTGCTATGGCATCGATATGTCGCGCATGGGTGAGTTTGTGGCTTTTGAGGCAGCGGTAAGCTTGCTTAAGGATGCCGGTAAAGAGGAAATATTATTGAAGGTTTACCAGCAATGTAAAGATAGCGCCAAACTGCCTAAAGAGCAGGTGTTAAATTATGTTAAGGCTATTTACGAGCCATTTACCGATCAGGAAATTTCTGACCGTATCGCACAGATAATTACGCCAAAAAATACAAATGCAGAAGTTCAGGTGATTTATCAAACTTTAGATAACCTGCACATTGCCTGCCCTGACCATACCGGCGATTGGTATTTCTCAGGCAATTACCCAACTCCGGGTGGCAATAAGGTAGTTAACCGCGCTTTTGTTAACTGGATGGAAGGCAAAAACCAACGTGCTTACATGTAAGCTATGGCGTTAACCTGCACACAATTTACAAAACGCTCCGAAAATGGGGCGTTTTTTATTTATGAGCGGCTTCGAAGTTAATATTATTTGAGTTTTACGAATAATGCTTATGCGTAGATAAATGAAGAGCGCTTTGAATTTTATTTTAATCGCTATTCTGAATGTTTTGCTTTTTGCCTTAATGCAAATAACTGCCGTATTTGTTCATTTTTTTATTTACGGTGATGGGGCAGTAGGTGATAGTTATGGTTATCGGGTGCCAACATTTTTTGTGTTACTTCAATTGATTATACTGCTTGCACTGTTTTTGAAAAAAGCAGTCATCAAAACACATACAACGCTGATTGTAAATATATTAATTGTTGTTGGGCTGTACATTTGCTATCGCCTGTTACCGGAGGTATTAAATAATAATTAGTTAGATTATTTCAATTCAACCGTAATAATTAAGAAACCTTTTCCGGTGCGAAAACAAGGTGCGTAACCAGCCTGTCAAACAAAATAAACGAGGCAATTATAAGCGCGATGCCCGCTACCTGGTTAAGTTTATGCACCAGGGTAACCGATATACGGTCGCGTAATTTATTGGCATAAAAGGCCTTCAGCGTATCGAGCCCGAACTGAACGATCAGCACTGTTAAAAACATAATAGCGATCTTCAACTGGCGGTTGGGGATGCCCTCATGGTAGGTTGTGCTGGCTGTACCTATCACCATCATCCAGTGAAAAAGGATGGTGGGGTTAAAAATGCACATAAAAAAGCCCTTCAAAAAATAGCCGGTACGCTTAAGCTTTGAGGGGGTTGAGTTTTTATAGTTTACATCAGCCTTTTTAAAGATGTAGTATATACCAACGCCCAGCAGTATAACGCTGCCTACAACGCCTGCGTAAATTTTGGTTTGCGGGGTGATATCAACCAGTTGAGAGCCGAAAAGTATAGCGCCTACAAAAACCACATCGGTTGATACAACGCCCAGGGCAAAGGCAACACCCGCCTGAAAGCCTCTTTCGATACTCACCTTTATCAGCGAGAAAAATACCGGTCCGGTTATAAAAGTCAGTATTAACCCTATACCGATTCCTGAAATAATGGCTCCTATCATTAACTATATCTTGAGCGGCATATTTTGGCCATGCGAATATGCAATTTTATCTCATAACCAAAAGAAAAATGCGTTAGCCGCGGTAACAAAATTTAATCTTATAACAGGAAATTATAAAAATTGATTTATGTTAGTGCTTTAAACAAAATTTGTACAACCAACTTATAAAATGGAACAAAACAAAACGAAAAGCTACGGATCGGCGCTGTATACGATTATTACAGTGTTCTTTTTCTGGGGCTTCCTGGCAGCGTCTAACGGGATTTTTATCCCATTCTGTAAAGCCCACTTTAATTTAACCCAGTTTGAATCGCAGTTGATCGACTTTACGTTTTACGGGGGATATTTTATCGGCTCACTTATTTTATACTTTGCTTCAGCGGCTTCACGTATTGATATATTAAATAAAATGGGCTATAAAAACGGTATCATCGTAGGCCTTATTATATCAGCTGTAGGCGCGCTTATCATGATTCCGGCTATTAATTCAGGTTCTTTCGCGTTTATATTGTTTACGTTTTTTATTATCGCCTTGGGCTTTTCGTTACAGCAAACGGCAGCCAACCCTTTTGTTATCGCGTTAGGCAGCCCGGAGACAGGTACTCACCGTCTTAATTTTGCGGGTAGTATTAACAACTTTGGCAGCATCATGGGGCCGGTTATAGTTAACATTGTACTATTCGGTTCGGCCGCGGCAAAAATTCCGGCTTCTGAGGTTAAAATAGGGTCTGTCAATAGTTTATATTTAATTCTTGCAGGCTTATTTATCGCGGTAGCCATCTTTTTCTGGATATCGAAATTGCCAAGTGTAACCAGCGATGAAAAAATGGAGCCGAGCAACAAAGCTAACAAGCCATTAGGAATTCTTTTTATTGCTTTCCTGCTAATCCTGGCGGCTGATCCGTTGAGCGTTGCAACCGGTGTGCCTCAACCTTACTTTGTTTACGCCTCATTAGCTATAATTTTAATAACGCTTGTCGGTTCGGTATCGGCATCAAGTAAAAGTAAAACCGGGTGGGGCGCAATGCAGTATCCGCAGCTTGTTTACGGTATGATTGCCATTTTTACCTACGTAGGCGTTGAGGTAACTATACAAAGCAATATGGGCGCTTTGTTAGAAAGCCCGAATTTTGGGGGTTATACTACTGACCAGGTTGCACCATTCATTTCCTTATACTGGGGCAGTTTGATGGTTGGCCGTTGGACAGGCGCTATCGCGGCTTTTAATCTTTCAAAAACAGCTAAATTGATTTTAACCATCATAGTGCCTTTTGTTGCCTTTGGTGTAATATTGTTTGTAAACGGCGCTACCGGTACTGATGTTAGCAACCTTTATCCTTATGCTATCTGCGTAGCCATCCTTATAGTAGGCTTCCTTATCGGGCAGCAAAAACCCGTGCGCACACTGGCGTTGTTTGGTATATTAGGTGTTATTGCCATGATAGTAGGTTTAATGACTACAGGAATGGTAGCTATCTTCGCTTTTCTTAGCGGTGGCTTATGCTGTTCTATCATGTGGCCTTCAATTTTCTCATTATCAGTTACAGGTTTGGGTAAATACACCAGCCAGGGCTCAGCATTTTTAATTATGATGATTTTGGGCGGATCCATCATTCCGCCGGTTCAGGGTATTCTTGCCGATTCGGAAGGTATTCATTTTTCATATATCGTTCCGGTTATCGGTTTTGCTTACCTGGCGTTCTTTGCCTGGAAAGCAGGCGCCATACTTAAATCACAAGGCATCGATATTGACAGTGTAGAAGCCGGCGGCGGACACTAATATTAGCGAACAGTCATTACTCATTGGTCAGTTGTTGTTAATCACTATTTTTGTGATGATGATAACTGACCAATGCTTTTTAACAGAAGCTGAATGATGAGCAATTCATTGATAACTAATGAACTGTTCACTAATGACCAATCGCCATTGACACTCACCATTGACACTCGCCAAAATGAAACCCAGTTTTGATAATATATTTATGAATCTTGCGACCGACTTAGCCCGCCGGTCGCATTGTGTTAAAGCGCACGTGGGGGCGGTGTTGGTTAAGGATACGCGCATTATTTCCATCGGCTACAACGGGCCGCCTTCGGGCACGCATAACTGTGATGAGGAATGGCCTGACACCGGTTGCCCGCGCGATGCCCGTGGTAGTTGCTCATTGGCCCTGCACGCCGAGGAGAATGCTATATTATATGCTGTAAAGAATGGTGCGAATTTGCAGGGCGCTACATTATATACCACGCTGTCGCCATGCCTGCCATGTGCCAGGCTGATATTTTCGGCAGGTATAAAGCATGTATTTTACAATAAATCGTACGCGGCGTACAAAGGTTTGCCGAGCGATGAAGGGGTCGACTTTCTGAACCGCTTTGGTGTAGTTGCCGAGCGATTTGAAAATGAGATTATTCCTTAATAAAAGGCTTGATCTTATTCAACGCGAATTCGAGTTGCTCATCAGGCGTGAGGTAGCTGTTGTCTAACACTATCGCGTCGTTGGCCTGTACCAGCGGACTTTCCTTGCGGGTAGTATCGTCATGGTCGCGCAGGGCAAGGTTTTCAAAAACCTCTTCCATTGTAATGTCAGGCTGTTTAACTACCAGCTCTTTGTAACGGCGTTCAGCACGAATTTTCGGGTCGGCCGTCATGAATAATTTTACCTGTGCATCCGGGAAAACAGTAGTGCCTATATCGCGGCCATCCATAATAATATTAGTGGATTTGCCCATCAGTTGCTGCTGCTTTACCATAGCGTGGCGCACAGCCGGTATAGCGGCTATCTTGCTCACATTTGAGGCTACATGCATCTGCCTGATCTCCTCAGATACATCTTCATCATTTAACAAAATGCTGACCTGCCCATCAGTAGTTTTAAGGTTGATATGAATATTGTTGAGCGCGGTTTCAACTTGTTTTTCGTCGGCTACGTCAACCTCATTACGTAAAAAGTAGAGCGTAACGGCCCGGTACATGGCGCCGGTATCGATGTAAACGAAATTGAGTTTTTTGGCTAAGGCTTTGGCAATGGTGCTTTTACCGCACGATGAGAAACCATCAATGGCTACAACTATATTGTTATTCATATGCGCATCCAAGATACAAAATATAAGCGTTGCCCTGGTAAACAATTTATATTTGCCGCATGAATGCAAACAAGGCGGAACTGCAAAAAGAGGTGTTCTACAAAACCTCGCGCAGCGGTGGCAAAGGCGGGCAAAACGTTAACAAAGTATCAACCAAAGTGGAGCTGCTGTTTTCTGTAGAGGACTCATCATTGTTTAACGATGACGAAAAAGCGTTGCTAAATAGCCGTTTTCAATCACGCTTTAATAAAGATGGCTTGATACAGGTAGTGTGTGACGAGGAGCGCAGCCAGTATTTAAACAAAGAGAAAGCGCTCGAAAAACTGATAGCACTGCTGGGTAAGGCTTTAAAGGTTGATAAACCGCGTAAGCCAACAAAGGTAAGCCGTGCCGTTAAAGCCGCACGTGCCGAAAACAAACGCAGGCAATCAGCCCGAAAAGAGACCCGTAAACGAAACTTTGATTATTAATTAAACCGGTATAATATAGTTGCTGATCCCCACTGGTGGGCTTTGAGCATCTCCTTGGTGTCTTTCGTCTGGAAGATGGCCGATAAGTCAAATATCCAGCGCTCGCCGCCATAGGTAACGCCAAATTGCTGGCTAAATACTACGGGTTTACGTGTAAGCCTTACCTCAACACTATTATCAGATTTTGTAAACAGGCTGCCTTCAATCGTAGCATCGTAAGCCACGTAACGTAGGGTAGGGCGCAGATAAAAGAAGAATTCATGCTTATTTAGCGGTTCAAAACCACGTTGCTTAATGGCGGTACTTTGCATACTAACCGAATTAAATAACTGGTTAAACTTACCCAGCCTTACCAAAAAGCCCGCGCCCGCGCCTGTAAAGCCTGTACCCAGATTAGCGTAAGTGTTTAACGATATATCGGCATCCTTACCCGCTCGACCAAGCAACCGATTATATTCGCCCGATAAATTGAATTGAAAGTTGTTACGTATTTGGTATTCCCAACCTTGCAGTTCATAAAAGCCGAAGGTATTATGTATCACTTCCTGCGCCTGGCGGCCGAGCGCGGCAGGGCCTACCATACCTATTTGCGCACCCAGTTTAAGGTTGCTCTCGTTACTGTATAAGTAGTTAAGGTTAACTCCGGCATATAAATAACCGGCAAAAGGCCTGTCAACCATATCCCGGTCAGGCGTTTGGCCGCTTGCCGGGTTGAAGATTTTTTGACCCAGTTCGATGCCTAACACTTTGTTTTTAAAACGTGTGGTATCGTTAACATTTAATCCCCGCCTAAAGAATACGAATAAGCCGTTGGTATAATAACGGTCAGACCCCTGGGCCAGAAAAGAATCGTTATCGCTTTGAAAGCCAAACTCGTTGCGATGAGTTTGCGCCATGGTTTGCAGGCCCGATAACAGGCAAAGCAGGAGCAAGGTATGTTTGAGGTTCATTAAATCAACAGGGGGAATGTCAATAAAAAAGCCGGATATGTTTTATCCGGCTTTAAAGGTAATCTATATTTTGCTTAAAATTTAATTTAATACAGGTTTGATGTCCTCTTTTATGGTGAGGTCAAGCGGCTCTTTTACTTTCTCGTTAAGTAGTGCCAGATTTATTACCTCGCGCATATCTGTAACGTAATGGAAATTCAGGTCTTTAATGTAATTTTCCTTGATCTCCAATATATCCTTCTGGTTTGACTTACACAGAATGATCTCTTTAATATTGGCGCGCTTGGCAGCCAGTATCTTCTCTTTTATACCACCTACCGGCAACACACGTCCGCGAAGGGTTATCTCACCGGTCATGGCCAGGTTTTGCTTAACCTTGCGTTGCGTAAAAGCAGAGGTTAGCGCGGTTAGCATAGTGATACCTGCCGAAGGGCCGTCCTTAGGAGTGGCCCCCGCGGGTACGTGAACATGTACGTCCCATTGATCAAACAAGCGGCCATCAATATTAAAATAGGATGCGTGTGCGCGCAGGTAAGCTAAAGCTATAACGGCCGATTCCTTCATTACATCTCCAAGGCTACCAGTTAAGGTTAGCTTGCCTTTACCGGGGCTAAGGCTCGCCTCGATAAACAGGATGTCACCACCTACTGAAGTCCAGGCCAAACCGGTTACTACACCGGCAACATCGTTGCCTTCATACAGGTCCTTATCAAAAATAGGGGCACCCAGTATGGTTTCAATATCCTTTTTGTTAACGTTGGCATTATAAGGCTCCTCAAGCGCGATGCTTTTGGCAATGCCGCGCACAACCGAACCTATCTTTTTTTCTAAAGACCGCACGCCTGATTCGCGGGTATAATCTTCGATCACTTTTTCCAGAACGTCAGGTTTCAGCGTAATGTCTTTGGTTTTTAGGCCGTGCGCTTCACGCTGTTTTGGCAGCAGGTGCTGTTTGGCAATCTCAACCTTTTCCTCAATAGTATAACCGTTTACCTCGATGATCTCCATACGGTCGAGCAAGGCCGGCTGTATAGTACTCAGGGAGTTTGCTGTCGCGATGAACATTACGTTTGACAGGTCGAAATCAAGCTCAACATAATGATCATAAAATGTGCTGTTCTGTTCCGGGTCAAGCACCTCGAGCAAAGCTGATGACGGATCGCCGCGGAAATCGTTACCAACCTTATCAATCTCATCCAGAATAAACACCGGGTTAGCGGCGCCGGCTTTTTTGATGGATTGTATGATGCGACCGGGCATAGCACCGATGTAAGTTTTACGGTGACCGCGTATCTCTGCCTCATCACGCACGCCACCAAGGGCCATGCGTACGTATTTACGGCCAAGCGCTTTAGCAATTGATTTGCCCAGGCTGGTTTTACCAACTCCTGGCGGCCCAACAAGGCATAGTATAGGCGCTTTCATATCGTGCTTTAATTTCAGCACGGCCAGGTATTCAATTATGCGGCGTTTTACCTTGTCTAAACCAAAGTGATCTTTGTCCAATACCTTTTGAGCGCGTTTCAGGTCAAAGTTATCTTTGGTAAAATCGTTCCAGGGCAAATCAAGCAAAAGTTCCAGATAGTTCATCTGCACGGAGTAATCGGCAGCGGCAGGGTTAGTGCGTGCCAGTTTCTCCAGCTCTTTGCTAAAGTGGTCGCTTACTTCTTTGGCCCATTTTTTCTTAATAGCACGCTGGCGCAGATTTTCTATCTCAAGGTCAGGGCTGCTGCCGCCTAATTCTTCCTGTATGGTTTTAAGCTGCTGGTTTAAAAAGTAATCACGCTGCTGCTTGTCAAGGTCAACGCGTACTTTTGTTTGTATCTGATTTTTTAGTTCCAGCATCTGCAGGTCGAGCGTTAAATGCTCAAGCACCATATTAGCCCTTTCGCGCAGGCTCGATACTTCAAGCAAACGCTGTTTTGCCGCCATTTCGGCGTTCATGTTAGAGGCTATAAAATTGATAAGGAAAGCAGTGCTCTCAATATTTTTTATGGCGATACCCGCCTCGCTCGGAATGTTAGGCGAAAGCTGGATAATGCTCATGGCCATGTCCTTGATAGACGATATCATGGCCTTGAATTCCTTATCCTCTTTAAGCGGTGTATCCCGGTAAGGCTCTATAGTAGCTTTTATGTAAGGTTCGCTTTGCAGCTCTTCTTTCAGTAAAAAACGTTTTTTACCCTGGATGATAACTGTCGTGTTACCATCCGGCATTTGCAGCACCTTTATAATAACGGCTAAAGTACCTACGTGGCAAAGCTGGGTAAAATCCGGATCTTCAATAGATACATCCTGCTGGGCCACTACGCCAATCATACGGTCGCCTTTATTAGCGTCGCGTATCAGTTTAATGGATTTGTCACGGCCAACCGTGATAGGTATCACCACACCCGGAAAAAGCACGGTATTACGCAGCGGAAGTATAGGTAATGATTGAGGCAATTCCTCATTGTTCATCTCCGCTTCGTCTTCTGATGACATTAGCGGAAAGAACTCTGATTCCTCATTTATAATAGGTAAAGTATTTTTAAAGTCAAACGGGTCGTAACTCATCAAAATAAAATTTTAACGCCATATTGTCAGCCTGATTATATCAGTACGGATATTTAACGCGTTATTAAACAGTTATTATATATGTTTCAACTGCTGTGCCAATAATTACAATTTGTTAGCTAATTCATCATTCAGTGCTTAACCATCTGTAAATTAGTCAACAGTGTTAAGGCAGCTTTTTGGGCATGAAGCAACACCGTTTTAGCGTGACTGAAAAAAAGTCATCCGCTTTGTTATTTATACCCGGTATAAATAACTCAATTAGTGCACTTCGGTATAATATTTTGTTGCAAAGTTAGTTAATGTTATACTAATTTTGTTCACCCATTGGGCCATTGATGAGATTATCGGCTATAATATCATTATTACTCTTTTCAACCATCGAGACATCCCTGGCTCAAAGCGCTTACGTAAAACTTGGCGAGCAGGCCTTGTTAGATGGTAATTTTAAATCGGCTGTAAAGCAATTGGAAAAGGCTTGCCTTGTTGATTCAACCAATGCCAATGCCCTCTGGATGCTCGGGTACTCTTACTACCACAGCGAGAATTACAAAAAATCTATCGTAGCTTATTCAAAAGTTATCGCTATAAAACCGGTTGACGCGTCGGCATATTATTACCGTGCGCGGTCAAAAGCTTTTTTAGGGCGCGATGCATCCCTGTCTGCGCAAGAAAAGGAAAAGCATCTTTTAGGGGCGATACAGGATTTAACCAAAGCTATCGCGGTAAGTGCCGATCCGAACGATATGAAGCTTTATCAAAACCGAGGTATCGCCTATCGTGAATACGGCTTATTCAAATTAGAACACGCCGCTAACAACGCCGATCGCAACCGTGGTATAAATTCATTGCGGGCATCAATAAATGATCTGCAGAAGATAATGGATACCAATCCTGGCCGTAGCGATATCTCTACGCTAATCGACCTTTCAAAAGAAAAGCTGGCTACCGCTACAGGTAAGCGTGGCTAATTAAAAACGACTATCAATATCATAACTGTTTACGCCAAGCAGGCGAACATGCTGCATTTTGCTGATGTGATAAGCTGAGTCGGGGTAATAGCTCAATTTTTCGGTGCTGGTATAAAGCAGGTTGGATGTATGGTTTACAATATCAATTGATTGTACTTTGTTGCCACTGTTCACAATGGTGATGGATTGCGTTTTCAGCTCGGGCAATTTCGCTTTATAAACCGTTGTGTTGCCGCGTTTAATCACCTTATAGCTGTTGCGCCAGGCCGGTTTGTTAATGTCTGATCCGCTGAACAAGCCTAACTCATCGTTCCAACTGGATATACCCAGGTCACGGCTTTCGCTTTGCTTATTGTGCTTCACCGTTTTTTCAACATGCGGATGCAGTTGCGTGAGCCGTTCGGCTTCTTTACTAAAGTAACCTTTAATATCAAAATAGCGGTTATCGCCAGCCACCACATCCGGTTTGCAAGAGGCAAGCCCGGATGTAATGGATGCTGATAGTATGAATATTTTAATGTGTTTATACCAGTACATTGCCCGTCATTTCAGCCGGGATGTTTACGCCCAGTAATTTTAATACAGTTGGCGCAATATCACCAAGCTTGCCATCATTCACAGTTTTTACGTCGCTGTCAATTATAATACAAGGCACCAGGTTGGTAGTATGTGCGGTGTTCGGCGATCCATCGTCATTAATCATGTAATCAGCATTTCCGTGATCGGCGATGACGATGAACGAGTAGCCGTTTTTTAAACCGGTTTCAACCACCGCTTGTGTACAGGCATCAACCGTTTCGGCTGCTTTTACAACAGCTTCGAAAACGCCGGTATGGCCAACCATATCGGTGTTGGCAAAGTTTAGGCATACAAAGTCGGGCCACCTGTTTTCAAGTTCCGGAATAATGGCGTCACGTATACCTTGGGCGCTCATTTCGGGCTGCAAGTCATAAGTAGCCACTTTTGGTGACGGGATCAACAGGCGTTTTTCACCTTCAAACTCTTTTTCACGTCCGCCTGAAAAGAAGAAAGTAACGTGCGGATATTTTTCAGTTTCGGCAATACGTATCTGCGTTTTATCGGCATCCTGTAACACCTCACCAATGGTTTTGGTCAGGTCATCTTTACGAAAAATCACCTCAACATCCTTAAACGTGTCGTCATATGATGTCATGGTGACGTATTTAATCTTCAGCGGGTGCAGGTTATATTCCGGGAAAGGTTTTTGGGTAAGCGCCAGGCTGATCTCACGGCCACGGTCAGTACGGAAGTTGAAACAAATTACCACATCGCCTTCTTTTATAACAGCAACAGGCGCGCCGTTGGCATCAGTTTTTACCAAAGGCAAAACAAACTCGTCGGTCACATCTTGTGCATATGATTCCTTGATAGCTTCGGTAATGCTTTGTACCGGTTTTCCGGTACCGTTTACCAGCAAATCATAGGCTTGCTTTACGCGCTCCCAGCGATTATCGCGGTCCATTGCGTAGTAGCGGCCAATAGCGGATGCAAGTTTAGCCGATGTAGGCGCAATGTATTCTTCAAGCTCAGTAATAAAGCCTAAACCCGATTGCGGGTCGGTATCGCGGCCATCTAAAAAAGCATGGATGTAAACGTTATCAAGGCCATACTCACGGGTTACATCTACCAAACCTTTCAGGTGGTAAATATGGGAGTGCACGCCCCCGTCGGACACGAGGCCGATAAAGTGTACGTCTTTCCCGTTTTGTTTGGCGTAGTCAAACGCTTCTTTAATAACCGGGTTTCCGGCAAGTTCTTTCTCGTCAACCGCCTTGTTAATGCGGCCCAGTTCCTGGTAGACCACTCGGCCCGCGCCAAGGTTCATATGGCCAACTTCGGAGTTACCCATTTGCCCGGCAGGCAAACCTACAGCGGTACCCGATGCTTCGAGTTTAGAATTTGGATATCGTTGTAACAGCGAATCAAAAAATGGCGTATTGGCTGTATATATAGCGTTCGACTGATCCTGGCGGCCATATCCCCAGCCGTCAAGTATCATCAGTACAAGTTTTTTGTTAGTTTCCACATCGCAAATATAAAGGCCTCGTGTAAACTTTAACACTTTATGCGTATTAATATGCTTGTTTTATTGTAATAATTTGTTGTAACTTGCTATCGAGGATTATGAGAAAGCTCCAATTTTTACCGTTATTGGTGATGTTTTTTGTTTTACAGTCGGCAACCACGGTTGACCCGATAGACAGTATTGCCGAGCTTTTTAAGCAGGGTAACTCCGCCGAACTCACCAAACAAATGGCATCCACGCTTGATGTATCGTTACTTAGAAAGGAAGAAACTTACTCAAATACACAAGCTGGTATCATATTAGGTAAATTCTTCACACAAAATAAACCCAAAAGTGTTAAAGTGCTACATCGGGTTAACACAAGCAATGCGTACCGGTTGGGTGTATTATTGCTGACTACCGATAAAGGCGCTTTCCGTGTATCGTTCACTCTTAACGGAACAAAGGGTGTTTTACAGATCATAGATTTGCGTATTGAAGCTGAAAAAGCTTAATAATTGTCAATTGTTCTTATTTTTGAGGGCACTAAACACGCAATTTTGGACAAACAACTGATCAAAAACTTTATAATCAATTCATTACAGGAGGATGTGGGCGATGGCGACCATACTTCTTTAGCCACCATTCCGGCCGGAACTACCGGTAAGGCGCATCTCCTGGTAAAAGACGAAGGTATTTTAGCCGGTGTTGAACTGGCGCTCGAAATATTTAATACCGTTGACCCCGAGCTTAAGGTAACCACTTATTTAAAGGATGGCGACGCCGTAAAGCTAAAAGATGTTGTGTTGGTTGTTGAAGGCAGCGTACACAGCATACTGATAGCCGAACGCCTGGTATTAAACTGTATGCAGCGCATGAGCGGTATTGCTACCGTTACCCGGCAGATAGTTGATATGCTGGCCGGAACCAACACTAAAGTGCTTGATACCCGTAAAACTACGCCGGGCCTGCGTTACCTTGAAAAATGGGCCGTGCGGATTGGCGGCGGTGTTAATCACCGCTTTGGTTTGTATGACATGATATTGATCAAGGATAACCATGTTGATTACTCGGGCGGCGTAAGGCAGGCTATTGAGAATGCTTTGCAATACACGGCTACACATAAAAAGCTGGCTATCGAGATTGAGGTGCGCAACCTTGATGAACTTGAGCAGGTTTTGCAAACCGGCGGCGTTGACCGTATATTGCTCGATAATTTTAAATTTGATGATTTAAGGCAGGCTGTGGCTATTATTAACAGCCGTTATATTACCGAGGCATCTGGCGGTATTACCATTAATAACGTACGCGATTACGCCGCTTGCGGGGTTGATTACATATCAATGGGCGCCTTAACGCATTCGGTAAAAAGCCTTGATCTGAGCTTAAAAGCTATTAGTAAATGATATTGAACTTTACGCTTCACAACCTAAAATATAAAGCGGGTATATGATATCCATTTATTCAATTACAGCACTTATACTGGCTTACCTTTGCGGGTCTATACCAACGGCTGTTTGGATAGGTTTGTCGTTTTACGGCATTGATGTGCGTGAATATGGCAGCGGCAATGCCGGCGCCACCAATACATTCAGGGTATTAGGTAAGCAGGCAGGTATACCCGTAATGCTTATTGATATACTTAAAGGATGGACAGCCACCAACCTCGCCTACATCATAGGTGTATCAACCACTGGTCCACACAATTCAGTTGCTTTTACTAATTACGCGCTGGCATTAGGCATAGCCGCGGTTATGGGCCATTTGTTCCCAATTTTTGCCGGCTTTAGAGGCGGCAAGGGCGTTGCTACCCTGTTTGGAATGATATTAGCTATTAATCTGCATGCGGCCCTGCTTTGCGTAGTGGTGTTTATTGTTGTTTTGCTAATAACGCGTTATGTGTCATTAAGCTCAATAGTAGCCGGCTTTACATATCCCATCGGTGTAGCATTTATATTTCCGGTGTATATAAAATCGGTCATTATTTACGGTATGTGCATATGCCTGCTGGTATTGGTAACTCATCAAAAAAATATCGAGCGTTTATTGAAAGGCAAGGAGTCGAAGGTTAATTTATTTAAAAAAAAAGTCACTTAAACTCTATGAAATCATTTAAACCATTTGCAATGCTGGCCTTTGTAGCGAGTGTTGTTATTTATTCATGCTCCACTGTGCCGCTTACCGGCCGTAAACAACTTAGCTTAGTTAGCGACGACCAGATCAACCAGGCGGCGGCGCAAAGCTACCAGCAACTACTTTCCGATCCGAAAACAAAAGTGATTAGCGGTACAAGTGATGCGCAGCGCATTAAAACAATTGGTAGCAGGCTTGCCGTAGCAATTGAGAAATATCTGAAAGATAATGGTTACGCCGATCAGTATAATTTTAAATGGGAATTTAACCTGATACAGAGCCCGGAGATAAACGCCTGGTGTATGCCGGGTGGTAAAGTGGCCGTGTACAGTGGCATACTGCCGGTTACAAAAACCGATGCCGGTTTAGCCGTAGTAATGGGCCATGAGATAGCGCACGCTATAGCCCGTCACTCTGCCGAGCAAATGTCAAAACAAATGGCGGCACAAGCCGGCGGTGCCGTAGTAGGCGCAGCAACCGGTGGCCAATCGCAGGCCACCCAGGCTATAGTTGGGCAATTGTATGGCGTAGGCGGGCAATTAGCCATGCTGAAATATTCGCGTGATAACGAATCAGAAGCCGACAGGCTCGGGTTGATCTTTATGTCGATGGCTGGTTATGATCCTAACGAGGCAGTAGCTTTTTGGCAACGTATGGCGGCGTCAAAGCAAGCTGGCGGAGCGCCACCGGAGTTTTTAAGCACGCACCCGTCTGACGCTACCCGTATACGCAACATACAGAACCGCATACCCGAAGCGATGAAGTATTACAAGAAATAAAGTGTTTGCATCCCGCCCCTCATAAGAGCGGGATTTTTAATGATGGCTAAGATAAATTCCTTACCGCCGCCTGGAAGAACCTGTTAATGATCAATTACGAGGTCGATCCGGAATACTTAAACCATATTTACCCGCCGCTACCGAACTTGATTTGTGGCAGGGCAAATGTTTGGTGAGCATGGTAGGCTCCCGTTTTTAAAATACGCGGGTGCTTGGCGTTAAATGGCCGGGCCACGTCAACTTCGAGGAGGTAAACCTGCGCTTTTACGTACGGCATTGATGGTAAAGAATGGAAGCGCGGGACTGTTTTTGTAAGCGAGATAGTATCGAAAGCTACGATACCGATCATAGCCAATACGCTTTATAAGGAGCATTATCGGCTCTTGTCTATGCGGCATCAAATAGCAAGTGTTGATGCTGATCATACCTCATACCTTTACGAATGGAAACTCAACGGCCGCTGGAATAAATTGGGTGCAACGGTAAACTCTGATTTTGTGCCGATGAAACCAGGTAGTGCCGAAGAATTTATTTTGGAGCATTACTGGGCTATAACCGGCGAAGCGATGTTAACTAGATGGAATACGAGGTGGAGCATGTGCCATGGCGTATAGGCGAGTTTACCGACTTTGTTTTTGATGCTGACGTTAAAGAGTTATACGGCGAAGCATTTGGGCCGTTCCTGACGGTGAAGCCCTATTTGGTATTTTTTGCCGAGGGGTCGGAGGTTAGCGTTCGGGCGGCAAGTCGGTTAATAATTGAGAGAGTGCCTCCAAAATAGCCTTCGCTTTCAGTAAACATTCCTCATATTCTTGTTCCGCATCGGCATTAAAAGTAATGGCGCTGCCGGTTTGGAAGGAGAGGTATTTGTTGGTAGCGTTATACAGCAGCGTACGGATCACCACATTAAAATCAAAATCTCCATCCGCGCTAAAATAGCCTATCGCGCCGGAGTATACGCCTCGTTTGCTGCGCTCGTATTGTTCCATCAGCTGCATTGCGCTTAATTTCGGCGCACCGGTCATACTCCCCATCGGGAAGGTGTTTTTTATGGCCTGCACGTTGCTGATGGTTTTATCCTTTTCACATACCACGGTCGAGATCATTTGATGCACTTGTTTAAAACTGTACAGTCCGAAAAGTTCTTCTGTTTTAACCGTGCCCTGTTTTGCCGAGCGAGTTAGATCGTTACGTACCAGGTCAACGATCATCACATTCTCCTGCAACTCTTTAATTTGCGATCTTAGTAATGCTTTGTTGGCTTCATCCTCGGTAGGGTTGTCGCTGCGTTTTGCGGTGCCTTTGATGGGTTGCGATATCAGCTTATCGCCACGCTTAGCCATAAAGCGCTCCGGCGATGCGCATGTCATATATTTGTCCTTCAGCTTGAAGTAAGACGAGAAGGGATTAGGGGAGATGTTATTAAGTTTACTATATATGCTAAGCGGATCGATCAGTGCATCTTCAGCGTAAAATTCCTGGCAAAAGTTAGTTACGTAAATATCGCCGCGGGCAATGTGCTGTTTTATTCTATTGGCCGTTTGCAGATATTCATCTTTACTGAAACGGGTTTTTATATGGGCTGACACAGGCTGATCGGTTAAGTGTATTGAAGCCTGCTCAATACTTTTTAATACACTATTCGCATCGTCGCTGATTACCTCTGCCTCATTTCCTTTTATAATAATGATATGCTGCGGCGCGAAGAAATACATATCCGGAAAATTCAGGCCATCATGATTTGCGGAGGACAGGTTTTCCACCTCATTCTTCAGATTGTAGCCAAAAAAACCGGTTATCCAACCAGGATGTTTTTGCCTGAAGTGTGTTAGTTGTTCAAAGGCATTACCTGCATTGGCTGTCAATTCACCCTTTATACCTGCCGCTATCAGCGCTTCAAACTTACCGTATTTATCTGTAAAGTTATTTGAATTTAGACAACAGGCCACATCGAAACTATTGGCCCAGGCAATTGCTTTTTGCTTAAATTCTTCCGGATTATTGAGTGCGACGATCACTATACAAAAATAGTAAAACAAAAGGCCGGATTAACCGGCCTTTCCATATATCAGTATTATTAGTTTTAATCTTAGTGTAAAACCAAGGTCTGTACCCTGTCGGGGCCTACAGAAAGATATTTAACCGGAACGCCTAACTCAGCTTCCAGGAAATCAATATATGAGGCCAGTTTAGCAGGGATCTGGTCAAGCTCGGTAATGCCGGTAATGTCCTCATGCCAGCCATCAATTTCCTTTAAAACGGGTTTTGGCTCAATGGTACAAATATCATACGGCATGTAGTCGATAGTTTCGCCGGCGTAATCATAATGTGTGCAGGCATATATCTTCTCAAAACCGCTCAATACATCGGCCTTGGTCATTACCAGTTGGGTAACGCCGTTAAGCATAATGGCGTATTTTAAAGCTGGCAAGTCAATCCAGCCGGTACGGCGTGGCCTGCCGGTAGTTGCGCCAAATTCATGACCTATCTTACGCAGTTCTTCGCCGGTTTCGTCGTGCAGTTCGGTAGGGAAAGGGCCACCGCCAACACGTGTACAATAAGCCTTAAAAATACCTATTACATCACCAATCTCTTTAGGAGCAATACCCAAACCGGTACAAGCCCCCGCGGCGGTAGTGTTTGATGAAGTTACAAAAGGGTACGAGCCAAAATCGATATCCAGCATGGCGCCTTGTGCGCCTTCGGCCAATACTTTTTTACCTTGTTTAATGTAGTTGTTAACCAAATGTTCTGAGTCAACCAGTTCAAACTGTTTAATCAGGTCAATAGCTTCAAAAAATGCCTGTTCGCGTTCGCTGAAATCAGCCACTTCGCCGTAAAGCGATTGCAGCATCGATTTGTGCTTTTCAACCAAACGATCATAACGTTCCTTAAAGTCCGGCAGCGTTATATCGCCAATACGCAACCCGTTGCGGCCGGTTTTGTCCATGTAAGTAGGACCGATGCCTTTTAAGGTTGAACCAATTTTACCTTCGCCCATTTTCTTTTCAGATGCGGCGTCAAGCAGTTGGTGGGTAGGCAATATCAGGTGCGCTTTTTTAGCGATCACCAGGTTCTTTTTAGCCAGCAGATCGTGCCCGGCATCTTTTAACTTATCAAGTTCTTTTTTAAGGGTGATGGGGTCAATAACTACACCGTTACCTATCAGGTTAAGCGTGTTATCAAAGAAAATGCCCGATGGGATAGTGTTCAATACAAACTTTTTACTATCAAACTCAAGCGTGTGGCCGGCATTGGGGCCGCCCTGAAAACGTGCTATCAGATCATAGTCGGCGCTTAATACGTCAACTATCTTACCTTTACCTTCGTCGCCCCATTGGAGGCCTAATAAAACATCAACAGCCATTATTTAAATTGCAATATTGTGTGAAAGGCGGCAAAGTTAAACTTTTCTGTCACAAACACCTTCTTTTAATTTAACACAATTTCCGTATAGGTTTAACGAGTGGTGTTTAATGTCGAATTTAAGGATATCACCCATCATGCTTTGTATCTGCTGAATGCGCGGGTCGCAAAACTCAACCACCTTGCCGCAGTCAATACAGATGATATGGTCGTGCTGCTTAAAGCCGTACGATTTCTCAAACTGGGCCATGTTCTTGCCAAACTGGTGTTTGGTTACCAAATCGCATGATACCAATAGTTCGAGCGTGTTGTATACCGTAGCGCGGCTAACGCGGTACTTTTTATTTTTCATGTGGATGTATAGCGATTCCACATCAAAATGGTCATTACGCGAGTAGATCTCCTCTAAAATGGCAAAGCGCTCAGGTGTTTTGCGCAGGCTTTTATTTTCAAGATAAGCCTCGAATATCTTTTTTACCAGTGCTATAGTTTCCTGTTGGGGCATAATTTAGTAGTGCAGTAAAATAAAAAGTAAAGGTATTAATAAAAGGTGATTAGTAGTTAGTTATTAGAGATTAGTAAATAATTATGATTTTGAATTGAAAAATAGGGATAACGTTAAGCAACTATTTCTAATACCAAAGAATAACCATTTACTAACCACTAATGTCTAACTACCGATCTCCTACCACCAATCTCTAATCCCTATCCTGCCGCTTTCTCAACTGCCGAATCAAAGCGGTCAACGGACGTTACGCCCCGTACCTGTTTCAGCTTTTTAACCAGGTCTTCCAGGTGCTGTGTGTCATTCACGTAAACCATTATCGAGCCTTCAAAAATACCGTTGTCGCTATCCACCGTGATAGAACGCATGTTTACTTTAAAGTCGTTTGATATTACGGTTGTCAGCTTATTGATCAGCCCGACATCATCAATACCACGTATGCGCAAGCCGGTTAAAAATGCCAACTCCTGCTGATTTGTCCAACGTGCTTTCACAATACGGTAGCCGTAATTGGCCATTAGCTTTGCCGCGTTAGGGCAGTTGGTACGGTGTATCTTTATGCCCTCACTCACGGTAATGAAACCAAACACGTCATCGCCGGGGATAGGGTTGCAGCAATTAGCGAGTTTATAGTCAATCTTCTGCATATCCTCGCCAATCAGCAGCATGTCGCTGTCCTTGGCCTTGATGCTTTTGATCAGGTTTTGTACCTGGTCGGCTTCTATTTTATCCTGCGGTTTATTCTCAATTATTTTTTCTGATGCCTGGTATTCCTTCAGGTCCTTCATGTCAATAACCCCCTTGGCTACATTATAAAAAAGATCTTGGGTTGATTGTAGCTTGAAAAAATAGCTCAGTTTATGCAGGTTGTCAGAGTTGTAAGTGATCTTGAGCGATTTCAGCTTCCGCTCCAGTATCTCCTTGCCATCCTCGGCAATCTTACGTTTTTCTTCTTTTAAGGCTGATTTGATCTTGGCTTTAGCCTTTGCGGTAACCACAAAGTTGAGCCAGTCCTCTTTCGGGGTTTGCTTACTGGAGGTAATGATCTCCACCTGATCGCCGTTTTGGAGTTTGTAGTTAAGCGGCACCAGCTTATGGTTCACCTTTGCGCCGATACAGCTTGCGCCTACATCGGTATGTATCTCAAAAGCAAAATCGAGGGCGGTAGCGTTAAGCGGCAATTGTATCAACGCGCCTTTCGGAGTAAAGATGAAAATCTCGTCCGAAAAGAGGTTCATCTTGAAATCGTCAATAAAGTCAAGCGCGTTCGAGTCAGGATTCTTTAACAGCTCCCGCACTTTTGTTACCCATTGGTCGAGCCCGCTGTCGCTGCTCGATTCCTTGTATTTCCAGTGCGCGGCAAAACCCTTTTCGGCAATCTCGTTCATGCGGGTAGTACGGATCTGTACTTCCACCCATTGGCCTCGCGGCCCCATTACCGTGGTATGTAACGACTCGTAACCGTTTGCCTTTGGCGATGATATCCAGTCGCGCAACCGGTCAGGGTTAGGGCGGTACAGATCAGTCACGATGGAATAGGCCTTCCACGAATCGGACTTCTCACTTTCCGGCGGACTATCCAAAATGATACGAATAGCGAATAAATCATATACCTCCTCAAAAGGTATCGATTTCTTTTTCATCTTATTCCAAATGGAATGGATGGATTTTGGCCGGCCAAAAACGTCTGCCTGTAACCCCTGGCTTTCTAATGTACGTTTAAGCGGTTCAATAAAGTCACGAATAAATTTTTCGCGCTCGGCCTTCTTCTCGTTTAGCTTACGCTTAATGAGCTGGTAGGTATCCTTCTCCATGTATTTCATGGAGAGATCTTCCAGTTCAGATTTTATAGCATATAAACCCAGGCGGTGCGCTAAGGGTGCATACAGGTATACAGTTTCTGATGATAGCTTAAGCTGCTTGTCGCGCGGCATAAACTCCATGGTACGCATGTTGTGCAGCCTGTCGGCCAGCTTTATCAATATTACCCGTACGTCATCGGCCAGGGTAAGCAGCATTTTACGGAAGTTCTCGGCCTGCAGTGAGCTGTTGGTGTCAAAAACGCCCGATATTTTGGTCAGCCCGTCAATTATCTTGGCTACCTTTTTACCAAACTCACGCTCAATGTCATCCAGTTGTACATCAGTATCTTCAACCACGTCGTGCAGCAGCGCGCATACAATTGACGTAGTGCCCAGGCCGATCTCTTCGGCAGCTATTTGCGCTACCGCGATAGGATGATATATATATGGCTCGCCTGATTTGCGGCGCATATCTTTATGGCTTTCCAAAGCCATATCAAAGGCCTTGCGTATCATGCGCTTATCACCCTTTTGCAGGGTTGACTTGCTGGCACGCAGCAACGCCCGGTAACGTTTTAGTATCTCTTTTTTCTCAGCTTCCAGGTCAATCACCAAATCTTTCATGTATAGCCTTGCAGTGTAAGTATTTATAATTATTTTGTAACAAAAAATGTAAATTGCGGGTAATAACCAATTACCTGAAAATTTGCACTAATTTTGTGTACAAGTAAATATATGAAATTTATCGGTTTAATACTGTCATGCTTTTGTTGTTTGCCTATGCTGGCGTCGGCGCAGGCAGATAGTGCTAAACCACAAATGGTGATTGGCAAAAATGATACCATCAAAACTTATCTGACCGAGAAAGACGGACAGCTTATCCCCTGGATAGTTTTAGCCGACGTTAAGATAGTTGATACCCGCATTTTTGCCAGCGAAGAGGACAGGCTGAAGTATAAGCGCTTACGCTATAACGTAATGAAGGTGATGCCTTACGCCCGCTACGCGGGCGAACGTTACAGGCAGTTACAACGAGACATCGCGCTTACATCCGACAAGAAGAAACAAAAGGAACTGGTTAAAGCTTGCGAAAAGCAAATTAAGGATTTGTTTAACCGCGAGATCAAGAACATGACAATCAGTCAGGGTGAGGTGCTCATTAAACTTATTGACCGCGAAACAGGTAACAGTAGTTACGCGATGCTTAAGGAGTTGAAAGGCGGACTTAACGCATTCATGATGCAATCAGTAGCCCGGCTGTTTGGCCATAATTTAAAACAAGAGTACGACCCTGAAGTTGAGCGCGATATAGAAGAGATCATCCGAACATCCGGATACGACAGGGCTTATTATTAAAATGACCGAAAATACGATCTACCAATATGATATTCCGAAGCTGAACGGCGATCAAATCAATCTCTCAGCCTTTAAAAATAAGGTTTTACTGATCGTTAACACCGCTTCGCAGTGTGGTTTTACGCCTCAACTTAAGGATCTGGCCGCGCTGAAGGAAGAGTTTACCGGTAAAGACTTTGAAATTCTGGCTTTTCCTTCAAATGATTTCGGCAGCCAGGAGCCACTGGAGGGCGAAGCGCTGAAGCAGTTTTGTGAAGTGAACATCCCCAACTACATGGTTTTTGATAAGCTGCGGGTGCGCGGGCCTTACGCTCATCCGTTATTCAAGTTTCTGGCAGATAAAAAACAGAACGGTGTAGTGGGCTCAACCCCGAAATGGAATTTTCATAAATACCTGATAGACCGTACCGGCAGGGTGGTTGATTTCTTTTATCCTTTTACCAGCCCAACATCATCCAAAATCCGCAAAAAAATAACCCGGTTGTTAGAGGCCGGCAGCAAATAGTTATATGTTAAAATTAGATATACTGGTATTGTCTGTACATCCTGACGATGCCGAATTGGGTTGTGCCGGGGTTTTGCTTAAGCACATCGCCATGGGTAAAAAAGCAGGCATTGTTGATTTAACCCTTGGCGAACTGGGTACCCGCGGCACGCCGGAAATACGCGCGGCGGAAGCCGCGGCATCAGCCGAAATTCTGGGGCTCGCGGTACGCGAAAACCTGGAGATACCCGACGGTTTTTTTGAGAATACCAAGCCTTACCAATTAAAGGTTATAGAGGCCATACGTAAATATCAGCCGGAGATTATCATCACCAACGCTTATCATGACCGTCATCCGGACCATGGGCGTGCCAATCAATTGGTGGAGTCGTCAGTGTTTTTGTCAGGGCTGCGCCGCATTGAGACTTTTAACGAGGGAAAACTGCAGGATGTATGGCGCCCGAATTTATTACTACACTTTATACAGGACAGGTACATTCAGCCGGATATTGTGATTGATATTACCGAACACTGGAATAAAAAGATTGAAAGTGTGCTGGCGTTCGGTTCGCAGTTCCATAACCCGGACTGGGACCCTAATGAACCGCAAACCTATATTTCATCGCCCGATTTTATAAAGGTAGTTGAGGCCCGCGCTTTGGAGTTTGGTAAAAACATTGGGGTTAAATACGCCGAAGGATTTACCTCGACAAAGATATTGGGCGTTGATAACTTGTTCAACTTACGTTAAGGCTTAAGCCTTAACGTAATCAAAACGATTATTATCTCGGCTTTTTTCACGTCGCAGTTTTTGCTCGTTAACCAGCTTTAACAGGATGCCCGAAAGTTCGGATGTTTTAAAGTCCGAATCGTAATTGTCTTTACAATAATTGGCTATGGCTGATATGGAGCGTGGTATATCAAAAAAATCGGTAGCTAATAATTGGTTTAGTACACGTGTGGCTCCCGGTTTTTTACGGTAGGGAAAGGCACCCGCGTTTTCGCCGTCAGTTTTAAAGCGCTGCGCACGTTTGCTGAATTCACCATCCTCAAGCCTGTCAGTATCAATCAACACGTCAAACAGCTTCTCGGCTATACGCACTTGCACGGCTTCTGATTTGAACGTATTTACAACTTCAGATATTTCTGCCAGTTGTCTCTTCAGCTTCTCCATTTGTTTGTTCATGACAGGGATCGGGTTTATATGATCGGTGAACTTCAAGTTATTCAAACCGTAATTCACTTAATTATTACAATAATTTTATAGCCTAAAGGCATATTTTAAATAACGAATTTTAACGATTATAGTATTTTTAATACAAAAAAAACGCCCTTTTGATGTCAAAAAGGCGCTTGTAGCAATATTATTACACTTTCGTTATAATACACCGCATATTTCGTCGAGCACGTTCAGCCCTTTATCAATGTCGGCTTGCTGTATAATCAGTGATGGCCTGAAGCGGATGGTACGCTCGCCGCAGCCTAAAAACATCACATCCCGGTTAAGGCCTTCCTGTAAAAAATTGTTACGCGTTTCCTGATCCGGAAAATCAAATGCCGATAACAAACCTTTACCCCGGATGTTACTGATAACGCTCCTTTTACCGGCTATTTCTGTCAGCTTGGTTTGCAGATAACTGCCCATTTGCGCCGCTTGGTTACAAAGATCATCTTCGGCAATGATATCCAATATTTTTGAGGCGCGCACCATGTCAGTAAGGCTGCCGCCCCATGTGGAATTCAGGCGTGATGATGTATTAAAAGTATTATGTTCTACCTCGTCAACGCGTTTACCGGCCAGTATGCCGCATACCTGCATTTTTTTACCAAAGGCAATTATATCAGGGCGGGCGTTTTCGCCGAAGTGTTCGTGGCACCAGAATTTTCCGCTCAGGCCTACACCGGTTTGTACTTCGTCATATATCAATAAAGCCTCATGCTCGTTGGCCAGTTGCCGCAGTTGCCCGGCAAATTCCTTGCGCATGTGGTTGTCGCCTCCTTCGGCTTGCACAGGCTCAACTATAATAGCGCAAATATCATCCTTATTATCCGCGAATGCTTTTTTTATCTGTTCCATCGAAGCGGCCTCGCGTTTAAGCAAGGCATCATAATTAGCATCGGTTAGCGGGTATTCCACATACGGGAACGATACCCGCGGCCAATCAAACTTGGCAAACCATTTGGTTTTTACTGCCTGCGTATTGGTTAAGCTCAGGGTATAACCGGAACGGCCATGAAAAGCATGTTCAAAATGCAAAACCTTGTGGCCTTTCTCCTGCGTGTACCCCTTGGCAAAGTTCTTCTGCACTTTCCAGTCCATAGCCACTTTCAGCGCGTTTTCAATGGCCAGCGCGCCGCCCGATATAAAAAATGCATGCGGCAGGTAATCAGGTATGCCAACGCGAGCAAAGGTCTCTACAAACTGCGCATATTGTTCGGTATATATATCAGAGTTTGACGGGTTGATGAGTGCCGCTAAAAGCAGGTTTTTTTTAAACTCCTCGTCGTTGAGCATTTTAGGGTGGTTGTACCCCAGGGGGATGGACGCGAAGCACGAAAAAAAGTCGAGCAGGGTACGTTGATTTTTTGAATCGAAAATGTAAACACCCTTACTTTTTTCCATATCGAAAGTAAGGTCAAATCCGTCGGCTAAAATATGTTTGGCCAAAACGTTGTGCACGTTTTTAGGGGCTACATTTAAATGGTACATAACTAAATAGGTTTATAAACAAACATACTAAAAACGCCTAAATAATTAAATTCAAGCGGTTTTTGAACCCGATGCATTAAAAGTAAGTTTAAAATGTTTAAACCTGTATTTTGTACCGGATGGTGATTTGGTTTACGGGTTTAAAATTTATCGGCCATGCCAAAAAGACCCATTATGCCGCCGGTGTGTACCACAAGTATACGGCTGCCCGTGGCAAACTCGCCGCGCTTTATCATGTCAAATAAAGCGTATAGCATCTTGCCGGTATACACCGGCTCAATCAAAACACCGGTTGAGGCGGTAAACATTTTGATAAAGTCAATCAGCTCCGGTGTGGTTTTGGCGTAGCCGCCAAAATGATATTGCGTATGCAATTGATAGGGGTGCGGTTGGACAAGATATTGATCAATTTCATCCCTTAAAAAAGCTCCGTTCTTCAATGCGGGTATGGCATGAAATTCGGTATTTAGCTGATTTTTATGTAACCCGTTGATTATACCCGCTGCTGTGGTTCCGGTTCCGCAGGCGCAAAATATATGGTCGAACGCAAACGGTAGTTCATCAACCAGTTCGGTGCATCCTAATGCGGCCTCAGGGGAGGCGCCGCCTTCGTCAATAAAAAACGCATCACTGTCTTCGGCAAAGTGTAAATCAAACAGCGTGGCCTTGTCACGATAGCTTTCACGGTTGGTAAATATAAGTTGCATACCATGTAAACGGCATAGAAACAGCGTATTGTTCTGCACTTCCTCGCCCCGCACAAACCCGGTAGCTTTTAAGCCGAACTTAGCGGCTGCTGCGGCTGTAGCCAGCAGGTGGTTGGAGTAGGCTCCGCCAAAAGTAACCAGGTGTCTCTTGCCTTCGGCCTCTGCCTTTTTTAACAGATATTTGAGCTTGCGCCATTTATTGCCTGATATCAGCGGATGGATCAGGTCGTCGCGCTTGATATACACCTGTACGCCATGCGCTGTAAATAAAGGCAGGTTTATTTGCTCTAACGGACTAAATATCTCCAAATCCATAAATTGTAATGCGTATTGAACCGGGTTACAATATTACACATACAATTAGTAAACCTGATTTAACCGCGTTGTAATCTTTGAGCTTAGGTCAACAAAAAATTGAATGCGTAACAAATTGGTTAAAAACGGTTACTTTTGCGCCAATGGCCGAGGATATAGAACTGATAGAACAAGAAGAGCAGGATTTGTACGAACACCTGCGCATTGTGGTTGACAAGGGTCAATCGCTATTGCGTATTGATAAGTTTTTGATGCACAGGGTAGAGAACGCATCCCGTAACCGCATACAAAACGCTATCGATCTGGGTAATGTGCTGGTTAATGATAAAGCCATAAAATCGAGCTATAAAGTAAAGCCGCTTGATGTAATATCTGTTGTGCTGCCGCATCCGCCGCGCGATACCGAGGTTTACCCGGAAGATTTACCGATCAACATCGTTTACGAGGATGATGATGTGCTGATTGTAAACAAAGAACCCGGTATGGTAGTGCACCCCGGATATAATAACTACACCGGTACGCTGGTTAACGCGCTGGTACACCACTTTCAGCAATTGCCAACTATGCCGGGCAATGATGGCCGCCCCGGATTGATCCACCGTATTGATAAGGATACGTCGGGTTTGCTTGTGATCAGTAAGAACGAGCGGTCAATGAATTACCTGGCCAAACAGTTTTTTGATCATACTATTACCCGTAAATATATTGCCTTGGTATGGGGAGATATTGCCGAGGATGGCACAGTTACGGGCTACATAGGCCGCAGCCATAGCGACAGGCGGGTGATGGATGTTTATGATACAGAAGAGAAAGGTAAATGGTCTGTTACGCATTACCGCGTATTAGAGCGTTTAGGTTATGTTACACTGATTGAATGCCAGCTGGAAACCGGCCGCACGCACCAGATACGCGCGCACATGAAACACATAGGACACCCACTCTTTAGTGATGCTACCTATGGCGGCGATAAAATTTTAAAAGGTACTGTTTTTACCAAATACAAGCAGTTTGTTGAGAACTGCTTTGAGATGATGCCGCGGCAAGCCCTGCATGCCCAAACATTGGGATTTAAGCATCCAACACAAAAAAAATATGTAGGGTTTGAGGCCGCTTTGCCTACTGATTTTGAGTCGGTTTTGCAAAAATGGCGCAAGTATGCCAACACTAATAACCAAAATCAGGACTAATCGAACTGAAACAATATAGGGCAGGAGTTGTCTAAAATCACATCTTAACATTAAATAGTTTACCTACAGGCATGCCTTTGTATATCAATTTTAATGGCGAAATTGTACCTGCCGACTCCAAATTGCTAACTACTGCCAACCGTGGCTACCGTTACGGGGATGGTTTGTTTGAGAGTATGCGCATGATGAAGGGTAAACTCAAATTTACCGATCTGCATGCCGACCGCTTGCAGCGCGGTATGAAGGCGCTTAAGATTGACGGCTACTCGCAAACCGATGCCTGGTTCCTGAAAACTAAAGCCGAAGAACTGGCCACTCGCAATAAGGCCAAGCATGCGCGTTTAAGGTTAACCGTTTATCGCGATGCGGATGGTTTATATACACCCTCGCAAAATAAAATGGGTTACAGCCTTGAGTTACAGCCTATGGATGAGCCCCGTTATTTTTTAAACGAGAAGGGCCTTATTATGGATGTATTTACTGAGCTGCCCAAGCCTTCAAATTACTTGTCCGGCATAAAAACCTGTAACTCGCTGATATACGTTATGGCGGGTATTTATAAGGAGCAAAACCGTTTGGATGATGTGTTTTTGCTCAACCAAAATGGTTATCTCTGCGAAGCCAGCAGCTCTAATATCTTCATTTGGTATAACAACCATTTGTACACACCTGCTTTAAGCGAAGGATGTGTTGAAGGGGTAATGCGTCAGGTAATTATCAATGTGGCTAAGGCAAACAATATCGGCGTTACCGAGGCGCAGATAAACCCTGAGATTTTATACGAAGCCGATGAGGTTTTTTTAACCAACGCCGCACGTGGCATACAGTCGGTTATGGGTTTTGGTGTAAAGCGCTATTTTAACCGCCTGAGCAAAGGTTTGCTTGACGAACTGAATAAACTTTAGCCTTTTACCTATTTAAAGCGGATAGCCTTAACCGGTAATATCTTGCTAACCAGGGCTGATGGTATAAGCAATACCAATAAACAAACCACCAGCGTACCGGCGTTAAGTAAAACTACATCGAGCCAGTTTATTTGCACGGGTACGAAGGCCATGTAATAGGATGCAGGATCTAATTTAAAAAAATGGGTTTGATGTTGAAAGAGGCCTAAACCAACGCCAAATAAATTTCCTAATATCAACCCAAGGCCAATGAGGTAAAACGCGTTGTACAAGAATATTTTTTGTATGCGCCAGTTTGTCGCCCCCAGCGCTTTTAGCATACCAATCATCGAGGTTCGCTCCAGGATCATGATCAGCAAAGCCGAGATCATATTGATAACAGCTACGATCAGCATCAGTATTAGCATCACACGGGCATTAACATCAAGCAACTGCAGCCACTCGAATATAGTAGGATAGTTTTGCTGTATGGTATATGATTTAAGGCGAACAGGTATTACCGTATCCATGTAAGTGTCGGCCTGGCTCAGCTTATCAAAATCCGCTACACGAACTTCATAACCGCCAATTTCATTAGCTTCCCAGTTGTTTAAACGCTGAATGAGCGGCAGGCTGCCTATCACAAAAGTTTTATCAACCTCGTCAACGCCTGAGCTGTAAATACCGCTTATGGTTAGCTTGCGCTTGCGTAGCGGCTCCTGTACAAAATACATCAGTATATCATCGCCGGCCTTAAGCTTAAGCCTGTCGGCCGTATGGCGCGATATCATTACCTGCTCGTTTGCCTTAGTCGAGTCGCTAAAATCAATGTATTTACCCTCCAGTAGAGTTTTGGCAAATACTTTCCAGTCATACGTTTTATCAACGCCCTTCAGCACTATTCCCTCAATCTCATCATTCGCCTTTATAATGGCCGGTTTGGTGGCAAACGGTTTAATGCTGACGATTTGTTTATCCTGTAACACTTGCTTAACAAAGTGATCATCCTTTACAAAGGGCGAATTTTCGTACGAGTTGTTCAGGTCGAACTTAACTACCTGCATATCCCCGGCAAAGCCGCGGATTTTTTCGCGTATCTCCTGCTTAAAGCCTTTTACAATGGCAATGGAGAGTATCATTACGCCAAGGCCCAGCATAATGCCTACCACGGCAATCCGAACGATCAGTTTTGAGAACGTACGTTTTGATTTAAAGGTAATACGGCCGGCAATAAACGACGAAAAATTCAAAGCAGTATGATTTTTGTAACTTCGCAAATATGCGGTTTTACCGCTAAAAAACGTTTACTTAAATTACCAACAGAAAAACATATATATGATAACTGCCACTATATTTTTACGCTTAGCTACCACGGGCATGCTGCTGGGAGCTACAACATGCGGCCAACCGGTAACCGAAAGCTCAAAACCGGCTGCCAAAGCTGATACTGTTGCCGTTAAAAAAGAGGACGCTCCCGCAAAGATCGTTACCGCCGCAGATCGTACTGAGGCCTACATAGACCAGCTTAAGGGTAAAAATGTGGGCATGCTGATCAATCAAACATCGATAATTGGCACAAACGGCAAGTTAACCGTTGATAGTTTACTGAAAAGGGGCATCAACGTTAAAAAGATATTCGGGCCTGAGCATGGCTTTAGGGGAAATGCGGCCAATGGCGCCAAGGTAGGCGATGAGGTAGATCCATCTACAGGCTTACCCGTTGTTTCGTTATATGGCAAGCACTATAAGCCCACAGCGGATGACTTGAAAGGCATAAACATAATGGTATTTGATATACAGGACGTAGGCGCGCGCTTTTATACATACATATCAACCCTGCACTACCTGATGGAGGCCTGCGCCGAGAATAATATTCCGCTGATGGTGCTTGACAGGCCAAACCCCAACGGTTTTGTTATTGACGGGCCGATAATGGAGCCTGCCTATAAATCATTTGTCGGGATGCACCCGATACCCATCAGCCATGGCATGACGATGGCCGAGTACGCCCAAATGATCAACGGTGAAAAATGGCTTAACAACGGTGTACAATGCGATTTGAAGATTGTAAAAATGGAAGGCTATACCCACCAGTCGGATTATACCTTGCCAGTGCATCCATCGCCCAACTTAAATACGCAGCAATCCATTTTACTATACGCAAGTACCTGTTTATTTGAGGGTACTACCTTCAGTTTGGGCAGAGGCACGCCATTCCCTTTCCAGGTAGCCGGCCACCCGTTGCTCAAAGGCAAGTTTGATTTTTCGTTTACGCCGGTAAGCATTCCGGGAGTGAGTGATAATCCACCGCAAAAAGGCAATACCTGCTACGGTATCGATCTGCGAAATTATAATGCATCGGTGTTTAAAAAAACAGGCAAGCTGAACCTGAATTGGCTGATAGATATGTACAAGGCATTTCCGGATAAAACTAAATTCTTTAACGCCTATTTTTTAAAACTGGTAGGCACCAAGGTACTGCAACAACAAATAGCGGCTGGAAAAACTGAGGACGAAATAAGAGCCACCTGGGAGCCGGGTTTAAGCAAGTTTAAACAGGTACGTAGTAAATATCTCTTATATCCGTAAAATGGCATAAAACTGATTTTTGTTGTAAAACTTTTCGGGCATGATGCTTATTTTTATGCAATACATCTAAAAAACAAATACCATGAGAATTGTATTTATGGGCACTCCCCAGTTTGCCGTGACATCGTTAGACGCTTTGATAACCTCAGGCTGCGATATAGTAGCCGTAGTTACCGCGCCCGATAAACCTGCAGGCAGGGGGCAAAAGGTAAGCGAGAGTGCCGTAAAGCAATATGCCGTTGCCAACGGTATTAAGGTATTACAACCCGAAAAGCTAAAAAGTCCGGAATTTTTAGAACAGCTTAGCGCGCTGAAAGCTGATTTGCAAGTGGTGGTAGCCTTCCGTATGTTGCCTGAGGTGGTGTGGAGCATGCCGCCAAAAGGAACCATAAACCTACATGCCTCGTTGCTACCACAATACCGTGGTGCGGCGCCTATTAACTGGGTGTTGATAAACGGTGAAAAAGAAACCGGCGTTACTACCTTTTTTTTAAAGCACGAAATTGATACCGGTGATGTTTTATTCACTGAAAAAATAACCCTTACAGGCCAGGAAACTGCCGGCGAGCTACATGATCGTTTGATGAACAAAGGCGCGGGATTGTTGGTGAAAACGGTTAAGGCGATTGAAAGCGGCCGCTATCACGAGCACCCGCAGCACCAGCTGAGTACCGGCGAGGAATTGCAGCACGCGCCAAAACTCACCAAAGAACTCGGCGCGATAGACTGGACGCAGCCGGTGCTTAAAATATACAATTTGATACGTGGTCTTAGTCCGGTACCAACCGCTTATACTACGCTCAACGGTAAAATATTAAAAATATTCAATGCAGAATATACGGAAACCGAACCCGGCATACAACCCGGCGGCTTTTTAACCGATAATAAAACCAGCCTTAAATTTGCCGCCCCCGATGGTTTTATCAGCCTTACTGATGTACAACTGGAAGGTAAAAAGCGTATGGGTATCGAGGAGTTTTTAAGAGGGGTAAGGCTTTAGGGTCTAATTTTTATTTAGCTTTTTAATTTGATCCTCTGTTATAGCCTTGGTTTTATTTTTCAATGCGGATGCTGCACTATCCAGGTGTGTAACATTTTGAAATTTAGATAAGTTTTTGCGCTGATAGCGCTCTAACACAGGTAGTGTTGCTGCTATTTTTAAGGCTGTATAATAGTCCTGCATTGTAGTATCATTATTCTTAATGTTTAATACAGATTCATTTAATGCCTTTGTTCGTTTTTGATAACGCTGCTCGCTTAGCGTAAGCAACTGTAAAATTCTTTTTTTCAACAACGAATCTTTGATGTTTTTTGTAGCTTCGGCACCGGCAGTATAGTAGTTAGCCGACTCTTCGTTGAACAATAAATAGTTTCTTAAGCTATCAATCTTTGCCTGGTTGAAATCATTAATCTCATTACTAAGATTATTTAAAACGGAGTCCTTTTTAATAACGTCTTTAAAAATGTTATCAATCGGAGAGTGATATTCTCTTTTGCTTATAAGTCCTGATTCATAATCATCTGATACAATAGGCTGAACATCGTTTTTATCTTCTCGGTTAGCTGATGAGCAGGACATTAGTAAAGCTGCAATAGTTATAAATACAGAATGTGATAATGGTTTCATGCATTAAAAATAAAAAAGCGATAGTATTAATACCATCGCTTTGCAAAATTAATTTTATTTGGAATGATATGTTATGAACCGGTTCGCTCTTCAACGGCCGCGTCGCTGTCACTGTACATAGGTAATATGCGTGCTTCTTCCCGCAGGTGTTTAAGGCGTTTCTTCATGTATGTAAAGCCATTGAGGCGATAGATGTACAGGAAAATAAATGATGTAGCTATAGCTCCGAAGGTGTGCCATAAAAAGTGCGTCCCCATCGGCAATAATGCTTCGGTATCAATTATCCTGAAAAATAAGGCTAAGCCGAAACTTGCAAAGGCGGCTACTACTAATGAGCCGTTTTTCCAGCCGGTTTTTATAAGCAGGATAAGCAATGGTACTACAATCATCATCACCATTACGCCATAGTTTATACTGAACATGATATGCTTATCATAAACCATATAAAGCTCGCGTAAGCCAACTTCAACAGCGCCGAAAGCAACCAGCGCAATTACCGCCGACTGCCACTTACCCGTTACTTTAATAATGAAGTACATGCTGGCCAGCATGCAAAGCAGCGCTATAGGTACCCAATCCAGATACATAAAAAAACGCCATTGCCTAAAGCCATGGTAAACCGTGCTGCCTATACAGCCGGTTAACATCAGCATGGTGGCTATACTTAGAAATGCGTGACGCTTGTTAAAGCCGCCCAGTTTATTGAGCCAATATATACCCGGAATTAAAAACAGTGCTGATGAAACCATGTTCCACGGTTCAGGGAACAGGTTATGCATATTGGTTTCAGTGTACAACGCTGAACCATCGGCCGGTAAAATATCTGTCAGCATGAAGTGTAAATTTTATACTTCTTCAACACCGCTGTGCAAAAAATGTTGTGCTGATATCCCAATTTATAGTCCTTCCGAATAATGACATATAAATAATATTTTACCTGTTAAATTTGCCCGATGATGTACACGGAACGGATTGAACAGTTGAAGCAGGAGATAACGCCTTTACGCGCGCAGTTAATCAATCATGCATTATATAAACAAACGCAAAGCGCTGATGATCTGCAGGTTTTTATGGAGCATCATGTTTTTGCCGTTTGGGATTTTATGTCGCTTTTAAAAGCGTTACAGCAAAAATTAACCTGTACCAATGTGCCTTGGGTACCGGTCGCCAGTGCCAATACCCGTTACCTGATTAACGAAATTGTTACCGGTGAGGAAAGTGATGTTGACCAGCACGGCAACCGTATCAGTCATTTTGAGCTATATGTACAGGCGATGGAACAGGCCGGTTACAACGTACAACCGGTTAATGAACTATTGCAGCAGTTAGCACAAGGCAACAGTGTAAACAATGCCTTGAATGCCGATAATATACCAGCAGCAGCCGCCAAATTTGTAAGGCATACTTTTGATGTTATCGCTACCGATCAGGAGCATTTAATAGCCGCCGTGTTTACTTTTGGCCGTGAGGACTTGATTCCGGGTATGTTCATCAGTATGGTGAAGGGCATAAGCGATAGCGCGCCGGGCAAGATAGACACCTTTGTTTATTACCTTGAGCGCCATATTGAGGTCGATGGCGATCATCACTCGCACCTTGCTTATGAAATGACTGCCGAGCTTTGCGGTGATGACGATGAGAAATGGAATTCAGCCACCGAAGCGGTTAAGCAAGCCTTACAGGCACGTATTGATCTATGGGATGGTATACTTGCTGAAATCAATGCCCTCAGGCAGGAAGCGTAATTTTAGACATCCTTTTTGGCGGCGGTGAAAAGTGCTTTAAGTTCCGTAGCATCATCCGGGTGCATACGGCCTGCAAGTATTAGGCGTAGCTGCCTGCGGCGAAGCGCGCCGTTGTAAAGTTCTATCTCCTTTTCGGTTTGCGGTTCAATTTCGGGTACGGCTATGGTGCGGCTATTTTCATCTAGCGCCACAAAAGTATAATAGGCCTCGTTGCATTTTATATTAGTTCCAGATGGCATGTTTTGCGCCCAAACATCCAGCTTAACTTCCATTGAGGTGGTGAACGCGCGGGTAACCTTGGCCTCAATATTAATTACGTCGCCCAGCTTAACCGGTTGCTGAAAAGATACATTATCAACCGATGCGGTAACCACAATACGATTGCAATGCTTTTGTGCCGATATGGCGGCGGCAATGTCCATCCAATGCAGCAGGCGGCCCCCCATAAGGTTGTGCAGGTAATTGGTATCATTGGGTAATACCAACTCATTCATTATGGTCAGCGAGTCTTGCGGAGTCTTTAAAGTCATATACAATTGGGCGATGTTGCTGCAAATATAGCAATTAACGCAAGCTACCGGTTTTGGTTTTTGGTTGTGCTTATTTGCTGTAGGCCGGCCAGCTCTTCCCAGCGGGCACCGGGCGGGCGGTAATAAATAAACAGCTGATAGTCGTTCCCCGTTTCAAAATGGCTGCCCTCAATAACGGTATCATCCGCTTTTTTAGTGGCGTTATCCATCCAGACATAATCATAATCATATACGCCTTGTTTTAAAAGCAACATGGTGGTGAACCGGCCACTGGCTGCGTCAAACTTTAATGTGCTGTTAGCATCAGGCTTAAAATTGTTAAAGCGGCCAATTACATAAGGGGTGCCTTCTGCAGCGCTTCTACGCGCATCGAGACTAAAATATACACGGGCATAATCCGCATCAACCCGAGGGTCGGTACCGTCCTGGTTCAGAATAAAAAAGTTGCCGTTGTTGTCAAACTGAAACTCGTAAGGCTGTCCGTTGCGGTTAGCATCAGTATTTAATTGAACTGAAAAGCCGGTGTCCTGATAAATGCGGTTTATGCCATGTGCGCCGGTTTTAAGCGAGCGCATATCAAAATACCTGAACTCGTTGCGGCCCGCAAAATCATTCGTGTTAACGTTATTGTAAACCAATTGCGTACCGCGGATGGTGTTAGGTTCGCGGTTTAAAACACTGGCATCGCTGCGGTAATTCTGCATCACTAACACCCGCATATCCGTAGCCGGGTTTTGTATGCGTAGCTGACCGTAATCAACCGTGAAATTCAGCTTTTGATTAGTTTGCCGGTATTGTACATTGTTTGATGGTACCACATTGGCGCTTACAGATACCCTTGAGTTGAGCACATATAATTTGCGGGTAAACACCAGCTTTTGCTGATCGCCATCCTCATACACCTTTAAAATGTAGTTGCCCGCATATTTGGGGATGACGTTATTGTTTGGGAAGATGATCTCATAATGCACATATTTTTGGTAGGTGCCCGAGGAGTATTTATAGTTTATAATCTGATCTTCGGTAAAGCTTTGCAGGTATTCGGCAGGAGCGAGGCGAGAGGAGTTCCATAACGCATCGCAATGCTCCAGGGTATAATAAAAATTACTGGTTTGGCCGGTCAGATCGTCAAAACCAAGCACAAGTTTATCACCCGAGTTAAGGTTAATAACCGGCAATGAACCCGCCTTGCCCTGGTTATAAAGCTCAATGCTTTTTATACTAGGGCGATAAACGCTATCAGTATATTGTTGAGCATAAGCAGTTAAGTGAAAAAGAAAAACAGATAAAAAAAATACTAATCCTTTCATAACTGCAAACAAATAAAGCCTCCCCTTGGGGAGGTTTGGAGGGGCAATCTTTTTGGAGGGGTTTGAGCTTTACTCCAACTCCAATATCTGCTCAGCTAAAGCTTCCCATTTTTCTTTTACAGTGCTCAGTTCATTCTTTTTTTGCTGATACGCTGTGTTGGTTTGCTTTAAACGGTTTTGGTCCGAATAAATTTTATCGTCGGCAAGGTGGTTCTCCAGTTTCTTTACTTCGCTTTCAAGGTCGGCTATTTGCTTTTCCATTTTGCCCAGATCCTGGTTCAGCTTTTTTAACTGCTGGTTTTTGTCGTCGCCCTGTTGTTTAACCGGTTCAGGTTTTTTCTCTTCCTTTTTAGGTTGAGGGGTGGTAGGTGCCTTTTCAAACTTGCGTTTTGAGTTCCATTCCTCGTACTCGGCATATGTGCCAGGATAGATCTTGATCTTTTGATCCTCAATATACCAGATCCGGTTGGCTACGTTATCCAGGAAATACCTGTCGTGCGATACCACTACCACCGTACCTTCGTACTGTTGTATGGCCTGTATCAATATATTTACCGACTGTATATCCAGGTGGTTGGTGGGCTCATCCAGTACCAAAAAGTTGGCATCGGCGGTAAGCGCTTTGGCCAAAGCCACGCGCGATTTTTCACCACCCGAAAGCACTTTGATCTTTTTAAATACATCATCACCCGTAAACAGGAATGAGCCTAAAATGGTACGCAGTTCTGTATCGGTATGCTTTGGCGCGAATGATTGCAGCTCGGCCAGTATCTCATTCTCCAGGTGCAGCGATTCTAACTGGTGCTGCGCGAAGAAGGTAGTAGTAACATTATGGCCGGTGGTTACCGTTCCGGTATAATCTTTATCGGCATTGGCAATAATGCGCAGCAGGGTTGACTTACCACGGCCGTTAGCACCAATCAGTGCTATTTTGTCGCCTTTTTCAATCACCGCCTCTGCATGATCTAAAATATCGATAGCCGGGTATTTTTTAGTGATATCCTCAAGGGTTACCACGTGCCTGCCCGATTGCTTGGAGAAACGGAAGGTGAAGTTAACCGTTGGATTATCATCATCCACATCGTCCACACGCTCCATTTTATCAAGCATCTTGATGCGTGATTGTGCCATTTTAGCTTTGGATGCTTTAGCACGGAAACGCTCGATCAGGCGCTCTTCCTGACGTATTTTTGATTGCTGGTTTTTAAATTCGCCACGCTGAATTTCCTCACGCAACGCTTTTTCTTCCAGATAAAAAGAGTAGTTACCAGCATAAACGGTAAGCTTACCTTTGCGCGATTCAACGGTACGGTTAATTACTTTATCTAAAAACCACCTATCGTGCGATACGATGATCACAGCGCCTTCAAAATCTTTCAGGTATTGCTCTAACCATTGTATAGAGGGTAAGTCCAGGTGGTTGGTAGGCTCATCCAGTAACAAAATATCCGGAGCTTGCAACAGAATTTTAGCCAGCATCACACGCATACGCCATCCACCTGAAAAGGTGCTGAGCTTGCGGTGTGTATCAGCCTCGCTGAAACCCAAACCCGCTAATATTTCGTGGGCTTTGTATTCAATGTTATAGCCATCAAGCGCCTCAAATTCAGTCTGCTTGTCGCTCAGTTTATGTAAAAGATCTTCGCTGTAATCTGTTTCCAGCTTTTTGAGCAGATTCTCAATTTCGGTATGCAGTTGATTTTGGCGTTCAAAAGCCTCCATAGCCACATGCAGAATATTCTTGTCTGACGCGTACGACAACAGATCCTGGTTCAGATAACCCAGCGTCAAATCCTTCGCCATTGATATAGTGCCTGATGTAGGTTTATACTCACCCACTATCATACGCAGCAGCGTGGTTTTGCCGGTTCCGTTAGCGCCAATAAGGCCTATTTTTTCACCGGGTTTAATATGCCAGTTAGCTTCGTCATACAATTTCCTTGCACCTATCTCAAACGTAAGATTATTTATCGCGATCATTTGGGCGCAAAGATACGATTTTTGAGGCAGTCTATAATAGAAAGCTGAAAGACCAAAGATGAAAGCTTTTTGAGTAGTAAAAAACCTCATAACAACTCGTAGCTTAATTTTAGATATTAGCTTTCGGCTTTGGTCTTTTAGGTTTATGCTCTCTTTTCCTTTTAGCTTAAAGCATAATACAATACCTTTGCGGCATGTATAGTTTACTTAAGCCATTGCTTTTTCAGTTTGACCCGGAAAAGGTACATTACTTTGTTACCCGCAACCTGCGCAGGTTCAATAAATTTCCCGGCGGAGCGGCTGTTAGTCGTGCCACTTGGGATATGAAGGATAAGCGCCTGGAAAAAGAAGTGTTTGGCTTAAAATTCATTAATCCGGTAGGCCTTGCGGCGGGGTTCGATAAGAATGGGGAAGTAATAGCCGAAATGGCCAACTTAGGTTTTGGCTTTGTTGAGGTAGGTACGGTAACGCCGTTACCGCAGCCGGGTAACCCTAAGCCGCGCATGTTTCGCCTGCCGCCAGATGAGGCGCTGATAAACCGTATGGGTTTTAATAACCTGGGTGTTGATGTGGTTGCCGCTCGTTTGGCCGCCTACCGCAAAAACCGACCAAAGGGGCAGGAGGGAGTTATTATCGGCGGCAACATCGGTAAAAATAAAGTTACCCCTAATGAGGATGCGGTAAGCGATTACATCAAATGCTTCGACAGGCTTTTTGATGTGGTTGATTACTTTGTGGTGAATGTAAGCTCGCCCAATACCCCCGGTTTACGTGCGCTGCAAGAGAAGGAGCCGCTGATGCATATATTAAATACCCTGCAACAACGCAATAATAAAAATAGTATCAGCAGACCAATATTACTAAAAATAGCACCTGATTTAACCGACGATCAGCTAAACGATATTGTTGAGATAGTTACCGAAACTAAAATAGCGGGCGTTATCGCTACCAATACCACCATCAGTCGTGATGGGTTGAGAGGAAAATATAAAGGTGAAACCGGTGGTTTGAGCGGCAAGCCCTTAACCAAACGCTCAACTGAAGTGATCTCTTATCTGCATAAAAAATCAAACGGCGCTTTTCCGATTATCGGAGTAGGAGGTATACACTCTGCGGATGACGCTATAGAAAAGCTGAATGCCGGCGCTTCGCTGCTGCAGTTATATACCGGCTTTATATACGAGGGGCCGGGGCTTATCAAGCGTATCAACAAAAAAATCCTGTCGGTATAACCAACAGGATTTCTTTATTTCAATAAGGTATCTTTTACTTATTTGCTCAGGCTTGCTAAAACTTCGTTGTTTTTAGCTAACTGATCTTTAGTTGATTGCGCTGAACGGCTGCCTGGTTGCAGGTTAGTAGCCAGTTTCAGGAATTGAACTTCCAAACGTGAGAAAGTTTTATTTCTTCTATCTTTTCTTTTTAAACGAGTAACGCCCATGATACTTAATTTTTTAATACTTTAATAATCCTGTGAGGTCGGGAGCGGATTCGAACCGCTGTAAAAGGTTTTGCAGACCTCTGCCTAGCCACTCGGCCACCCGACCATTTTTTAAGGAACGCAAAAGTAGCAAATATTTTTATTGACTACCAACTTTATTTCAATGTATTTCTTTTTATTTCTGAACAAAATATGGCCGTGGCTATGCCAACGTTCAATGATTCAGCCTGCCCGGCCTTTGGGATGGTTATCGCTTTTTGTATTAATCGTTCAACCGATGGCCTTATTCCGTTACCCTCGTTGCCCATAATCACCAACCCTTCGTTGCCAAATTGAGTGCTGTAAATGTTGCTGCCGTTCAGCAATGCGCCGTATATAGGTAGTTGCGTTTGCTTTAAAAATGCTTCAATATCAACGTAATGTACTTTAATGCGCGATAATGAGCCCATGCTGGCCTGTACTACTTTGGGGTTATAAGCGTCCGCTGTATCTAACGAGCAGATCACGTCGGTGAAGCCAAACCAATCTGCCGTGCGTATAATGGTGCCCAGGTTACCGGGATCCTGTATACCATCTAAAACAATTGAAAACTTTTTGCCTAAGCTTTGGTTACTAAGTGCGGGCCAATCGGGTATTTTTACCAGCGCGACAATATCCTGCGGCGTTTTTAACGAGCTGATTTTTTCAAGGTCATTTAGCGATATTTGCTGGATGTTTATTTTTTGCGATAAATTCAGCAATTTTGGGTCGGATGTATACGTTTGAAAAACCGTGTCAATCTGATAGTGCGAATTGGCAAATTCATTAACCGATTTGTGGCCCTCAACAAGGAACAAGCCATGCTCGGTTCTAAACTTTTTATGTTGTAAGGATTTTAATAAATTGATCTGAGATTTTGAAAGCATACATTCCCCCTGCTAATTATCGCCTTACAATATTAACCATTCTTTTGCTCATAATATCTTCGGGCTGTAGTTTAACCCGTAAGCTGAAGGACGATCAGGCACTCGTGCGTAAGATCACCATAAAGGGTGTTGATGATGACTATAAGGACCTTGCGCTGAATTATGTTGATAAAGAACAGCAGCCGAATAACTGGCTTAACCTGCAATTTTATTACCTTTTCAGCAAAAACGGAAAAAAGAATATTGGCGAACCCCCAGCGATATTGGATAGCAGCCTCGTTGAGTACTCGCGCCTGCAAATGGAAAAGTTTTTGCAGAATAAGGGCTACCTAAAAGCCAAGGTTAAGGATAGCATCCATATTAAAAAGAAAAAAGCAGAGCTGATTTTTACTGCCGAACAGGGGCCGATGTTCCATGTACGTAATTATAAGGATAGCATTGGCGATAGCCGCGTACGCTCGTTATACGAAGGTTACAAAGCCAAAGCCCACGTAAAACCGGGAAGCCGGTTTGATAGGGATAGCCTGGCTTACGACCGTGACGAGCTATACACCGTTATGAAACGTAACGGATATTATGATTTTTACCGCCAATATATCAGCTACGATTATGACTCAACCTATAATAACAGTGTTGTTGATGTTAAAATGATTATTGATAACCCGGCGGGAAAAAAGGAACATCCCATATATAAGATCAATAACACGCTGATAACCATTGCGCGAAGTACCGGGCGTACAACCGGGCAGGCAGATACATTACAGGTTGACACGCAGTTCAGGTTTGTTGATTACTCCGGCCGCTTTAAACCGCGAACCGTAACCGATTACGTTTTTCAGAAAAAAGGCGAACTGTATAATATAGACCGCCAGCAGCTTACCACGGCTCGTCTTTCTGAACTGAACGTTTTTCGTAACGTGCCTAACCCTACCTATACCAAGTTGGCTGACAGCAGTAACCGCCTGGATACCCGGATAGACATTATCCCGCTTAAGCGGATGAACGACCGTATTGAGGGCGAATTTCTGTTTAGCAGCGGGCGGTATGGTTACAACATTGGTAATACATTTACCAACCGTAACATGTTTAAGCAGGCCGCTATATTGCAGCTTAAAATAAACTGGAGCGTGTTGTTTGATAATGGTAGTAATTCCGCGTCGCGGGGTAGTATCGAGAATCAGGATTTCAAAGTCGGTTTGAGCTTGAGCTACCCAAGGCTGATATTGCCTTTTAGGGCGCCGATATTAGGCAAGTACGGGGTGCCGCACACCACCTTTGCCAGTAACTATCAGCTATTCTACCAAAAGGGCCTTGTTAAACGGCAAAGCTTTGTGAATTCCATCACTTACGATTTCTTTGAAACGCCCGACAAGCGCCATACCATTACGCCTTTATTTATTGAGTTTTCACGCGGTACTATTGATCCAACTGCTTACCGGCTGTTGCTGAGTCAAAACAGGTTTTCCTATATTTATCTTATCGGGCGTACCATACTTACTTCGGGAAGCCAGTACACCTATCAGCTTAATGCCAACAAGTTAAACTGGCTGACGGATTTTCTATACTTCAGGGGGAGCCTCGATGTAGGTGGAAATGCGTTCAGTTTGCTAAGCCATGTGTTTAACACCAAGCCCGATAGCACCGGCCGCCGCACCTTATTCGGGTATAATTACGCGCAATATGCCAAAACGGAGGTTGACCTGCGTTTATACCGTAGCTTTTCGCACGAGCGGCAGTTTATCTTCCGTATAAACCCCGGCGTTGGTATACCCTATGGCAATAGCGACGAACTGATATTCGAAAAGAACTTTTATGCCGGGGGCGCAAACGACATACGAGCGTGGTTGCCGCGTACTTTAGGTCCCGGGCAATTTAACCGCGCCAGCTACGGCAGCAACGCCATTGCCGATACGCTGCGCAGCCAGTTACGGTACATTGACCAGGTAGGCGAGGTGAAAATTGTAGGCAATGCGGAGTATCGCTATCTGCTGGCAAACAACTTCTTTGGCTCAAAGTTGAAGGGCGCTTTCTTTATGGATTTTGGTAACGTTTGGCGATTGAAAAAGCAGGAAGAGAGTCCGAATGGTGAATTTCGTTTAGGTAACCTTTGGAATTCAACTGCCATTGGCATTGGTACAGGTTTGCGTTTTGACTTACAATTCTTCGTATTTCGTTTTGATATTGGCCTGAAGTTTAAGGATCCGCAGTTCAGCGGGTCAGACCAATGGGTGCTGCTTAAACATGGCGACGAACTGTTCCGTACCGGCGACTTTAAGCGGGCTTACAAAGAGGCCAATAAAACCGGTGTTGATACGGATGGTAACATTCTGGGCGACGGATACAGTTTTATGCAGCTGAACTTTGGTGTAGGGTTGCCATTCTAAAGCAAAGATTTGTTAAAACAAACCTTTAAGGCCATCCACTATACTTTCAAAAAAGCGGCCCATGCTTAAACCATTATGGTGGTTAAAGTAAAAGAAGATTATGAAGATGATGACCGCGATAATGATAAAACGCTTAAACATATAAGCTAACAATATCAGCGCGCAAGGTATAGCCAGCAGCAATACCCAGCTTATATGCCACGGAGCCAGTTTACTGCCATTTTTATAAACATAGTATAAAATGGAGTGGGTGCCGTTATCGTTAACATGCTTGGCATATAAAAAGGTGGATTTATCTATTTTATGGCGGTAAAATGCAGTGCCTTTATCAAACTGTAACGTCTCATTAAACCCATTCATTGTAAAGTTGAAGGTGCCGTTAATACTCTCGCGCACTTTACCTAATGAATCTGTAGCCTGAACGGCCACTTCATCCTGTGCGAAAGGGTTTTCTACAATCGCAAAGTGATCTATGGATATGGTATCAGCAAATGAGGTAGTAAACGCCAATAATGCTATGCAAAGGAGTAGTAGTTTTTTCATGTATGCAGCCGGCTGGTTTCGGCAACTAAAAATAGTGTTTTGCGCTATTTGTTAAGCAAATAAATACTAAAATTCAATACCGAGGCAAAGCTCACCCATAAAAGGTAGGGTATAAGCAGCAATGCCGCCGTTTTGCTGAAATGCGAAAAGTACACCATGCAACCTATAATGCTGATGAGTAACAGGATGATCACCACAAATGCACCCAACATTTGGTGCAGGCCGAAAAACACTATCGACCAAGAGAAGTTAAGCGCAAGCTGAGCTATATAAATCTTGCGGGCATTGCTATAGGCTGTGCTGCCGTCGCGGCGTTGCCATACAAGGTAAGCCGCAATACCGATGAAGATGTAAAGCATTGTCCACACCGGGCCGAACAGCCAGTTAGGCGGACTGAACGATGGCTTTTGTAAACCGGCATACCATCCCGGAATTTCGGGCCGGGTAAAGTAAGAAGCCGTAAAGCCTATGGCCAGCGTTATCGCTATGCTAATAATGAGCGCGCTCCATTGCAGGCCGCGCGGTTGTTGTTGCGCTAATGTGTTCATACTATAATTTTATTCAACAGATGGTGCCCTACTTAAGTTTGCGGTATTATTGTACTTTAGCATTAGTAATATTTTAAGCATGATAAGGGCTATTAAACTCTATACCGGCGATGACGGACATTCGCATTTTATAAAGGGTACTTTAGTTGAAAATGAATTACACCAGGCGGGCAGCATACGCTTTCGCGAAACCGCGCCAGGTTCATCATATGATTGGCATAACGCGCCTACCGAGCAATACGTAATTACGCTGACCGGTACGCTGGAGTTTGAAACACGATTAGGCGAAAAGTTTACACTCTCCCCCGGTGAGGTGCTCATCGCATTGGATACCACCGGAACGGCTCACCGCTGGAAGATGCTGGGCAACGACCCATGGAAACGGGCGTACATTGCTTTTGATAAAAATGATGAAATAAACTTTGTTCCCGATAAATAAGTAAAGGCTTGCATCTTTCTCCGTATGAAGATATTTAATATCATATTTATTATACTATTCGTGGTCTCTGCCGGCTTACAGTATAATGATCCTGACCCTTATTTATGGGTGCCATTGTATTTGTACCCGGCATTGATATGCTTTTTCGCCATTAGGGGAAACTATTATCCGGCAATGTATTACATAGGGCTAACCGGTTACCTGGCTTATGCTATATACAAGTTGTTTGACAGCAACGGCGTAATAGATTGGGTAACACAGCACGACGAGGAAAGCCTAGTACAAACCATGAAAGCCACCAAGCCCTGGATTGAGGAAGCGCGTGAGTTTTTTGGCCTGATTATCTGCTGGGTGGTATTGCTCATTAATTTTATCCATTATAAAATTAAAAGCAGGCGATTGCCCGGAAACAAGTACTCCTTTTAACTATAGCTGATGCCCTGCATGCTGCCCTGGGTGTAGTAAAACGGAACAAAGCCATCGTCGGCAAGCGTGCAGTTAACCAGCATGGTGTTAAAATTTATCTCGCCGAATATATTGGCTAACGCCGCATCGGCAGCATCGCGGCCGGTGGCTAACTTCACCATTCCGTTAAGCGGCACCAGTTTAGTGGCATCAAATAATATCCAGTTGCCGCCTATGTAGGCCTCGAAACAGGCATGAAAATCTGCCGGGTAAAGTTTGTATGCATAACCGGTAAAATAGCGTGCGGGAATGGTAAGCGCTCTGCAAAGCGCAATGCCTAAGTGCGCAAAATCACGGCAAACGCCGGCCTGCTCGGTAACCGTATCAAAGGCTGATGTTTCTGAATTGGTTGAGCCGCTAAGGTACTGTACATTGGTATAAATCCACTCCGCCATGTTAAGCACGGTTACAAACGGGTTATCTACATCACCAAACATATTATGCGCCAGCCTGAATAATTTGTCGGATTGGCAATACCTGCTGGGATGCAGGTAGGTTAATACCTCCGGCGGCAGTTGATGTACGGGTGTTTCCTTTACGCCGGTCATATCAACCAGTTGCCAATGGTTATCAACTGTGGCGTGATAGCTTATGGCAATATTACCAGGCTCATTTATTTGCAGGCGTGCCAGCCGGTTTTCTCCGGCAATATCTTTCAATTCTTCATGATCTATCTGCGGGGCAATGCTTAACTCTTCAATCAGGATGCTTTGTGAAAGAGTATTTAAGGCATGGATATTTAATATAAGCGTACCGGCTGTATTTGCCGTGTAGGTCATTTCAGCCTGTACTTTAAATTTCATGTTGTCGTAATGCTTAATGTGTATTTTTGTTTTCTATCGGTAGTTTATCAAAGGCTATATTCATCCAGTCTTCAGATACATTTACCAGGGCATTCTTCAGTTCGTCATCCCATTGTGCCGATATGGCGTCCAGATCACGCGATTCATAGCGTTGTTCAATCAGTTCGTAACTGTCCTTTTTATATAGAACAACGTCAATCGGATAATCAACATTATTGGAACTTACGCGGGTTGAATCAAACGACAAAAAACCGGCTTTAAGCGCCAGCCGCATACTTGAATTTTCGCTCAGCACCCGGTTCAGTATTGCTTTGCCATGGCCGGAGTTGCCGATCACCACATATGGCGCGCCCTGCCCAAGCTCTACCCAGTTACCTTCAGGGTAAAGCAGGTAAAGCTTATGCTCGGCGTCATCCTTCAATTGTCCGCCTATGATGGTATTCAAATCAAATTTGAAACCCGCCTTTTCAAGTGCGGCGCCATCCTCAAATGCAACGCGTTTTACCTGCTCACCAAAGGCGTTAACGGCCTTGTATAGTTTGTTAAATTCCTGCGTGTCCAGCAACTCGTTAAAATATACCATGGCCTTGTCTCGTACGGAGCGCAGGCCGCTGGTCATTATAAAAAGCGAAAAATCATCCCGTTGTTCAATCGTAACTTTCTTTTTGTTAGTAGTTTCTGTACCTGATGTAATACGGGTATCGGCTATAGCTACCAGCCCTTCCTTAACTTTTATTCCTAAGCAGTAGGTCATGTAATAATATGCGTTTGGTGCTTAGCCCAAATTAACGATTTAAACTTAAAAAAGATGATTTTATTAACGATGTAACATCGCGCCCGAACGGCTATCTAAAAAGTAAGCCGGGTCAGGCGGGACCCGGCTCGGTATTGCGTGCTTTTATGAAAACAGAAAAAACACAATCCAAAGATACAGATTAACCGTTTTATTAAAATAGTAATCAGTAATTTTACATATGAAGCATATTCTGATACTCATAGCGGACGTAATACTTGCCACCCTGTTCTTCTCCTGGGCAGCTGCAAACATATCAAAGCCGAGCAATTTATATGTGGGCATAGGCATATTTCAGGCGCTGGTTGGGTTGTTGTTTGTGGCTTACATTATTCGCTATATCTATCGTAAACTAACTTAATAACTTATATTTTACTTTTTTAATGGAACCTAATAACCTTAAACGCGTGTTTCGCATTGGCGGTGTAGTGATTTTACTTGTTGTCGCCCTGTTTATTCAACCTTTTACTTACGAAAACATTGATGCCGGTAACGTGGGCATAAAAATTAACCTGTACGGTACCGACAGGGGCGTGGATAACATCACTATTGTAACCGGCCGTGTGTGGTATAACACCTGGACAACCAAGATTGTGGAATTTCCGACTTATACGCAAAATGTGGATTATGAGCCCTTTGTTATTACTACTAAAGATGCCGCCGAGTTTCAGGTAGACCCTAAGCTAAATTACCATGTTAACGCTAACCTGGTACCACAAATTTACAGGCAGTACCGCAAGCCGCTTGGCGAAATTGAGCAGCAATTTATGCGCAACACTATATATGATGCTTATCGTATAGTGGCCAACAGTTTTACATCAGACAGTGTGATGAGCAACCGGGAGCGCTTTGAAGATAAGATTCAAGCGCTGCTTACCAAAAACCTGGCTAAGGATGGTTTTGTGTACGATCAGCTTACTTCAGCCATTACGCCGCCGACATCATTAAGAAGGATGATCGACGAAAAGAATGCCTCGATACAAGCGCGTTTAAAAGCCGAGAACGAAGCCAAACAAGCCATTGCCGAAGCGCAGGTAAGTAAGGCTAAGGCCGAAGGAGAAGCCGCGGCATTGCTAATTAAAGCGCGCGCCGAGTCAGAAGCCAACAAACTCAGGCAGCAAAGCCTTACACCGCTGCTGGTACAAACCCGCATGATTGAGAAGTGGAACGGCCAGCTGCCCACTTATGGTACCGTACCGCAATTGTTTAAAGATATTACTAAAGAATAAACACTTAGGAGCTCCGGATAAACCCGGAGCTTTTTAATTTAACGGGATTTGGAAAGAGAAGGTAGCGCCATGCCCTAACTGGCTGTTTACCGAAAGATGGCCGCCGTGCCGGTTGATGATCTCGTTGCAGATGTATAAGCCTATACCAAGGCCGGATATATGCGCTGCTACATGCTCCACCCGGTAAAAACGGGAGAAGATGTGCTTTTGATCATTAGGATCGATACCCATACCGAAATCCTGAACCGAGACAGTGGCCTGTCCGTTATTATGGTTTAGCTTAACGAGGACCTCGTTAGCCTGCGGCGAATATTTAATTGCGTTTGATAACAGGTTGACGATAACCTGCTCAATACGCTGCTGATCGGCGTTAACAATAATGGGCTCTTCAGGCTGTTCAACAGTTATATTGTGCGTAGTGCAGGTTTGCTGCATAACCTCGGTACACTCCGCCAGTAAATCCGTTAAATTAAATGTGGCGTATGATAGGGGTAACTGCCCTGTTATGATTTTTGATACATCAAGCAAATCCGAAATCAGATTACTTAGTTTGCCTACTTGCACCCGTGCCTTTGTTATAAAACCCGCGTTGCGGTCGCTGCCCGCTAATGATCTTTCGATTATTTGCAGGTAGCCGTTGATCGTCGTAACCGGCGTTTTTAACTCGTGACTGGCCAGGCCGATAAATTCATCTTTACGGGCATTAATTATGCTGATCTCTTCGTACAACTTAGCATTATCTAAAGCAATCGCAGCTTGTGCCGCGATGCCATCAACCAACTGCTCATGCTCCTGTGTAAACATAGCGGGTTTACTATGGCCGTATAGTAAGCCACCTATTACACTGCCATGTTTAGATATTACCGGTACCGCCAGGTAACTCGTAACAGGTAAATGCCCTTTCGGCATACCGTGGTGCGGGGCGTATTTTCCGTATCTTTGGTCTTTAGTTATATCATCAACGCGGATAATACCCTCGCCCCTGAACGTAGTTTTAAATACATCCGTATTGCGTGGCATGCCCAGTTTTTCAAATGCTTCTTTGGGTGCGCCTGATAGCGTATACAGCATATACGCCTCGCCGTTCTCGTTCAGCTTGTTGTAAAAGAACGCGCCATACTCTGCTCCGGTTAATTGCGTAGTGGCATCGGTAACCTTTTGCAATATGGTTTGTACATCAAGGTTTTCAGCCACGGATTTTCCGAAAGAATTCAGTATTTCCAAGTTTCGGGCGTAATGCTGCAACTGTTGCTCTGCCTGCTTTTGCTTGCTGATGTCGCGCGCTATTTTTGATGCGCCGATAATGTTACCGCTGGTATCTTTAACCGGAGATATGGTTAGCGAAAGTGGTATAAGCCTGCCGGTTTTATGCTGTCTCAGCGTTTCAAAATGGTCAACAATCTGGCTGCTGCTTACCTGGTTTATAATATGTTCTTCCTCGCTCAATCTATCGTCAGGTATCAGCATGGTGATAGATCGGCCTATGGCTTCCTGTTCGGTATAGCCAAAAAGTTTCTCGGCGGCATGGTTCCAGCTGGTGATAATTCCATCAAGGGTTTTACTAATAATGGCATCATCAGACGAGGTAACAATGGCTGCCAGCATGGCCTGTTTACCTTCATCCTCTTTTTGCGCAGTAATGTCAATCAGGGTATTAATAACACCGGAAATTAATCCCTCATTATCACGTATGAGCGATGTATGATGGTTGATGTATTTACGGCTGCCGTCAGCGCGTTCAAGTATGAATTTCTTTTCAAGGGCATCTGTTTGTGCAGATAAGCTGTGCGCTGACAGACTTTGACAAGGCGATACCAGCATTCCATCAAGCGTGTAAGTTTTGACGTTACCCAACCAGCGGGTTTCGCCGTTAACAGGTTTGCTTCCCCAGAGTTGTTTTGCAAACTCGTTGTAAGTAGTTATAAACCCTTCATTATCGCATATGTAAACAGCTACGGGCAAACCGTTAATCAAGGCCGCTGCCGGATTCCCGGTGTTAACTGCTCCATCCATCTCTATCATGTGTGGCGAAAAAGAAAATCTGAAATTGGTGTTGTGTGTAAATATAAAATATTTCTTTTTAAAAAATAAGGCATCTGCAATTAAGCAAATGCCTTATTTCTATCGCCTTATCTACTTATACGCCCAGATCATGCATGATAGCGTCAATCTTAGCTTCCAGCTTTTCGTCGGTTTGCTTAAAGGCTTCTTTACTTTCAAGCTTACCGTTTACGCTGCAATAAAATTTAATTTTAGGCTCGGTACCTGACGGGCGTGCTGAAATGATGCTGCCATCCTCGGTAATAAATTGTAACACGTCCGACTTTGGCAATTCAATAGGTGTAGTTGTATTGCTGGTCAGGTCGGTTTCAACGCGCAGTTCGTAATCTTTCAGCGTAATAACTTTTGAGCCACCCAACGTAGCAGGCGGATTATTACGGAATTTTTCCATCAAGGCCTTAATCTCCTCGGCACCGGTTTTACCTTTTTTGGTGATCGATATCAGCTTTTCTTTATAGAAGCCGTATTTAATATAAGTATCCAGCAATGCCTCAAACAAGCTGCTGCCTTTATCTTTATAATAGGCGGTCATTTCGGCAATAAACGCTGCGGAAACAACGGCGTCTTTATCGCGTACAAACTCGCCTACCAGGTAACCATAGCTTTCCTCACCGCCACCAATAAAGGTTTGTTTGCCTTCAAACTTAGTCATCAGCTCACCAATGTATTTAAAGCCGGTTAAGGTGTTATAGTAGGTAACGCCTTTTTCGCGGGCGATAGCTTCAATCAGGTTTGAGGTAACAATGGTTTTAACGATGTATTCGTTACCGGTTAGCTTAGCGCTTTCCTGCCAGGCGGTTAACAAATAATTGATCAACATACTACCGGTTTGGTTACCGTTTAGCAGGATGAACTCATTATCAGTGTTTTTTACAGCGATACCTACCCGGTCAGCATCAGGGTCAGTTGCCAGCACGAGGTCGGCATCCACTTCCTGCGCTTTTTTAAGAGCGAGGGTAAGGGCTTCTTTTTCTTCGGGGTTAGGGTAAACCACCGTAGGGAAATTACCATCAGGAGTTGATTGTTCCTCAACCAGCACCACGTTTTCAAAGCCAAATAACTCCAGCGCTTTTGGCACCAAGGTAATGCCTGTGCCATGTATGGGCGAGAAAACAATCTTCAGGTCTTTTTGACGTTTAATAGCCTCCGGAGATACCGACAGGGTAACTATCTTTTGCAGGTATTGCTCGTCAATAGCGGTGCTGATTAGTTCGATGTTGCTGTCAACGCGCTCGAACTTAACTTCGTCGATGCTTTTGATCGCGGCAACTTCGTCCATCACGGCCTTATCGGCTGGTGATACAAATTGTCCGCCATCTTCGCCGTAAGCTTTATAACCGTTGTACTCCTTAGGGTTGTGAGACGCGGTAAGCATCACACCGCTTTTACAGCCGAGTGTGCGGATGGCGAATGATAGCTCGGGCGTTGGGCGCAGCGCCTCAAAAAAGTAAACGTAAATGCCGTTGGCCGAAAACACTTCGGCGGTAATACGCGCGAACAGATCGGAGTTGTTACGACTATCGTGCGCAATGGCTACCTTAACCTGCTCGTTAGGGTAAGTTTTCTTCAGGTAGTTGGCCAGGCCCTGTGTGGCAGAGCCTATGGTGTATTTATTAATACGGTTTGAACCCGGACCCATAACACCACGTAAACCGCCGGTGCCAAATTCAAGATCTTTATAAAACGAGTCGGTAAGCTCGGTGTAGGCTTTATCGTCAAGCAATTTCTGGATATCCTGTTTTACCTGCTCGTCGTAATTTCCCTCGAGCCAGGTGTTAACTTTTTGTAGGATGATAGGATCAATTTCCTGCATATGGTGATGTTTTTGGATTATTAAACTATAAGCAATGTTCAATTAAGCTACAAAGCCAGCAGAAGTGCTAATATGGCGAGTTTTTTTAGCTTTTGAAAGCCTTAACAATCACCTTTTGCATTAAGTTTTTGTGATGGTAAAAGAAAGTTTTTACAAATTTAGTAAGTGCCCGATGCTGACTACGTTTTAGCTTTTTTTATCACATGGAAAAACAGTTTGCGGGTTACTTCAAACCCTAAACTTTTATAAACACTGATGGCCCGTTCATTGTCATGCCTTACATGCAGATAGGGTACACCGCCTGATTTCAACAACCGCTCAACCTGACTCATTAACAATAGTTTGGCATAGCCTTTACCCAAATAATCCGGGTGCGTGCAAACCGCGCTAAGTTCGGCGTATGGCGACGGCGTAAGCCTTTGGCCGGCCATGGCCACCAGTTTATCACCGTCAAAAATTCCTTTATAATGTCCGAACCGTATGGTTTGCTGGGAGAATGGCCCCGGATTGGTTGCTTGTGTAAGCGCTAACATTTGCGGAACATGTTCATCGGTTAAATCAACTACCTTAATTTCACCTGTATGTTCAACAGCCTTGCCGTTAAAAACCATTTGGTAACACTCTACACAATTTAAAAGTGACCATGGGGCGGGAACGCTGATTTGTGCAGGGTCAATAAAAACGCAAACACGCTCATTAGGCAGTAGGTTGGCTAATTCGGTAAAATTATCAGTGGTATTGTTTTCCAAGCCAACAAACGGCGATACCTCTTCATCAAAAAACTTTACTTGGTCGCTGCCGAGCGCAAGTAGCGAATTACCGGTTAACAGCGCATGCCAAGCCGGGTTTTCAAGAACATCGATCATGGGGGCGAAACTATTAAAAAATCATTTGACTTTTTGGGTTCGCTGTTGATTGGCTGGTGTTGATAATTGCAGCACAATACTAATAAACACGATTAACCGTGAAATGAATAGCTACAGTTTTAGCCGTTTTAAGCACGTTATTTTGATCATAATAATATACATCGGCGTACTTGTCAGTAAATGAAATCCTGTTTTCTGTAAAACTTTCTATTTGTAATGAGGCATTTGTCGAACCAACCCCAGTCATCACTTTGAAATTTCGTATACTTAAAATATACTTGTCCGCCGGTTTTTTTAAACCATAGTCCTCAGTAGTGTAACCGCCTGTATTAAGTCGGTCAGATACCATAAAAACTTTTCCGTTATCATAAAACGTTAAGTATCCCCAGCCGATTGTGGATGATTTAAAAACAACCTTATCGTTTTCGTCTTTATAATCAAAAAATATCTCGTCTACTTTCCAGCGGCCTAAGAGTTTTTCTACAACGTCCTTATAAGCGGTAATTTGTTTTTCCTCTGGCTCAGGTTCTTCCTCTTTTACTACTTCCCGTATAATAACGGTTTCTTTTTTGCATGATGCAAAAGTGAATACCAGGATCAATAAGGTAATGGCACGAAGAGAATATTTTTTTAACATGACAGGTAAAGTTTTTGCTAAATTACAAAAAGGTCTAAGTATTTCTATAAAATTCAATAACATATGTTAGCAGCCGGATAAAGGTCAATCAACAAAGGCTGATTGTCTTGCGTCCGAACGGCGAAGATTTAGCACCCCGTTTTTGTCGTAGCCGTTAACCTGAACAGCCCGTCCCATATAAGTAAATGTTGTGTTGCCTATGCTTTTAATCTTTCCCTTATCCTCATCGCAGCCAAAGCGATCATAATAAGTAATGTTCACATTGCCGATTGATTTGATCAGCCCTTTGGTTTCGTCCCAACCAAAACGGTCATAATAAGTAAAGTTTACGTTGCCAATGGATTTGATTTTACCCCGCAGCTCATCCCAACTGAAACGGTCATAATAAGTAATGTTTAAATTGCCTATTCGCTTTAAGCGGTCGCTTAATTCATCAAAAATATAGTCATGCGGGTAATATTCAACCTCGCCGAAGCTGAAGGTATCTTCGGTATGTATGGGGTCGTAATAACTGTCGGTATTATCTGCATAAACATCGCGCAAGCGGCCAAGGTTGTCAATATAAACCGTTATTCCCGCATCTATCAGATAAACAGATTTGATGCGGACGGCACCGCGAGATAAATCGGCATCTATCTTAATATTGTTTTCTGCTTTGCTGAAACCGCAGGTAATTAAAATGAATAATAATGATAAAAGGCAGGAGCGTATAACTATCGTGGTCATGGTTCGGTTGATATATGGATAGGATTATAAAACGCTGTTTGGGTTTAACACAAAATAAAATAAAAAGCCTCTCCTTTTAAAAGAGAGGCTTATACCCAGTGTTCCCGACGAGATTCGAACTCATATCATCAGAACCGGAATCTGACATTCTATCCATTGAACTACGGGAACAGTGGCGCAAATATAAATTTATTTCTTTTCCGTTGTGATAATAAAAACACCTGATTGTTATTATCCCGCAATTTTTGAAGGCGGCACGCCATAAGCTTTTTTAAAAGCGAAAGAAAAATGTGACAGATCCTCAAACCCTACATCAAGGTATACATCTGATGCGGTTTTGCCTTGTTCCTTCAGCATAAAATAGGCTTCCTGTAACCTGCGTTGTTGCAGCCAGCGGCTTGGCGAGGTGTGAAATATATGTTCAAAATCGCGTTTAAATGTAGCCAGGCTACGCCCGGTAAGGTAAGCAAAGCGATTAAGGTGAACGTTAAAGTGAAAGTTTTTATTCATAAAAGCCTCGAGGTCTATTTTGCCGGGCTCGCTAAAATCAAACAAAATATCCTTCAGTTCAGGGTGTGCGCGCATCAACAGCATAATCGCTTCACATTGTTTAAGTATTTCAAGTTGTGTGTCAGCAGGCTGATCGCCCTCAATGTAAGGTATCAGCGAGTCCATAAACGCCTTCAAAAACGAATCGCCGCTTAATTGTATAACCGGATCAGCTATTGTGGTTTTGCTATGCCCGGCGTTCTGCCCGTATTTGCGGCTAAAGTTTTGCAGCGCAACCTGGTCAAGGTATATCGATACGGATTTAAATACACCGTCAGGCGGTGGCTGTTTAATAAATTTGAGTAACTGATTGCGCCTGACAAAGCGGAAATCGCCCTCATTGAATATAAAATCCTTATCGCCGTTATTTACGGTAAGCGTGCCCGATATCTGGTAGCTCAGCACATGCTCAGGTACAAACTGCTCGCCTGAGCGGTTGCAGCTGTAATAGCAGGAGTAGGTTATGGGTGATCTCGTATCGGCCATTATCAAAATTATAAAAAAGCAGTCGGCACGCGGTAAGGTACCGCATGCCCACTATACAAATATCAGAATTACTTTTTGTTGTTTTTAGTATACCACTGCCCCTGCGGGGTATCTAAAAAGTCAGCTGCATCATCATGGTCGGTTGACAGGCTTACCGGCAGCCATGCCTCCATCTCGGCGTCGCGTGTTTCATTGGCGTTTTTCAGGATGCCGATGGCCTCGCTGCCCAGTATTAAATGTACGGGTGGGTTAGGGTGTATAGCCAGGTCGACCATAGCCTTTGCCGCCTTATCGGGATCACCAACGGGGATGAAATCTCCGCTTTTGAAAAAGTCGGTACGCTGTTTAACAGTATCGTAACCGGCTATTTCGGGCGCATAGGTCATGGATGCGCCGGCCCAGTCTGTACGGAAACCGCCGGGCTCAACACTCGTTACGTAAATACCCAGCGGGGCCACCTCTTTGGCCAGTGCTTCGGTAAAACCACCTAAACCAAATTTGGCAGCCTGGTACATGGTTAGCCCCGGGTTGCCTACACGCCCGCCAATAGAGCTGATCTGCAATATGCGCCCGCTGCCTTGCCGCCGCATGTAAGGCAATACCGCGCGGGTAATCTCAATAGGCGCATAAAGGTTGGTTTCTAATTGGCTGCGTACCTGTTCATTGGTATAAGCTTCGGCCGCGCCAATAATTCCGAAACCCGCATTATTCACCAACACATCAATCCGGCCAAAATGTTTAACAGTATCAGCTACGGCCTGGTAAACCTGTTTATAATCGGTAACGTCTAACTGTACCGGTAATAGCTGTTCGCCATATTGTTTTACCAGATCATCCAACTGACTGGCGTTACGTGCTGTAGCGGCAACTTTATCGCCGCTTTTTAAAACTGCTTCGGTCAGGCTGCGCCCTAATCCGCGGGAGCTGCCTGTTATAAACCATATTTTTGTCATTGTCTGTTTTATTTAAGTACAACACAAAAGTATGGCGTTATTAAGCTACGCGTTTTGTTGAGTGGCTCAAGTTTGCTTTGTTAAAAAGCTCATCATCTTTTTACTTATACTCGCGCAACCATATTTTATACCAATGCTTATTTCGCGGATAACTGCGGTGCGAGGTGGCGTTATTGCAAATTACCGCTACTATAAACAATATCACTACACCTAAAAATACCGGGCAAAAAACATAAAAGTAACCTAACGCGTGTATTTTAGCAGAGCCGATGTTGGCGATCAGTGCCGTAGCGCCACCCGGCGGATGTAATGTTTTAGTGATCTGCATGGCAACAATGGAGCATGATACCGATAACGCGCAGCTAAGCCAAAGCTCGCCCGGAATGAGTTTATGAATGGTTACCCCGATAATGGCGCAAACCACATGCCCGCCGATTAAATTTCGCGGTTGCGCCAGCGGACTATTAATGGCCCCGTAAATTAACACGGATGATGCACCGAACGAGCCGATCAGGAAAAGATTGTCATAAGCGGTGAAGTATTTGCTGTTTAAAAAGCCGATGATACCGATGCCCAAGAACGAGCCGATGAACGTCCATAAATGCTCCCTGAAATCAATAAGTGTTTCTTTGTAGATGATGTATTTGGCTCTTTTTGCGTGATGCTGAATTATTCTTCTCATAAAAACATTGCAAATTTAATAGGTTATGAGAAAATGTAGCTGCCATGTTAATTAATTTATTTGCTTAAACAAGGTTTTAAATGTTGTTGTTAAAACGGTTATGACATATATGCGGATACTCCGGTTGGCCATGATGGTGTGGTGCACCCTGCTTTTTGCCGATGTTGTAAATGGCCAAACAAAAACATTAAATGGCGTTTACGCCGGTGTAAAACTGATGCCCTCGGTAACGCCGGGAGGTGGCATGAACCGTATTGACGAGGTGTACCTCTTTAGGCCCGATGGAACATTTAATGATGAGCTTGATAAACCCGACTGGCAAAAGCGCACCACCGGGCGCTATACTATTTCCGGTAAAAAGCTGACCTTGAAATTCAGTAAGGATGGCGATGTTTCTGACTATGAGATACAAAGCGCTGATAAGATAGATGCGGGCAGCTTCATCCTGTTCAGGCAACCCATGGATAGCAGCGTGCCTAAAGGTTTTCTGGAATTTAAAAAATTGAGCAGTATGGGTGGCATGGGCACCGGAACTACCTTCGTGGGCACATCATCTACCCGTGGATTGTATTTTGATGGTAAAGGCCGTTTTAGTACCAATAGCGAAAATACATCCGTTATAGCCGGTGATGGTATAGGCGGTGGCGGTACCAATAAAAAAGAGGGGGTGGGTGCCTACAAAATAAACAAGGGTGTACTTACGCTTAGTTTTGATGACGGTAAAACACAAACACACTCCTTCTATTATCGCCCGGCGGAAAAACCAGTGATGGCGGTTATTGATGGCGATATTTATTTTATGAAGGATGAAAAGGAAATGGCGGCAGAGCGGTCAGCCTCTTCGTCTGCTAAAAGTAAGAGGCGTTTATCTGCCAACAATAGTAACGCAAACACCGGAGCATCTGGTAATATAGCTGATGCAAAAGCAATGCTGCTTAAAGCCAATGCTACCCACGGCGGCACCAAACTTGATAACGTGAAGACGATCACTTTCGAGGCAACCGTACAAGGTATATCCGTTACAGGTTATGTTGCTGTAACCGGAGAGCGCCTGCGCCTGGAGATGAGCAAAGGCGGCAAACTATTACAGGTGCAACAACTGGAAGGCGGCAGCGGCTGGGAGTGGCAGGGCGGACGAACAGCTCCGCTAACTACCACGCGTATAAATGAAATGCGTACATCATTTTACACCGGTATTTTAGGCTTGCGCAAATCAGAGATTGAGGCTTTAACCATAGAGAGTGTTAAAACAGGCAAGGCAGGTACCGCGATAGTTTGTATGCAGAATGGTAAGCGGTACGCGTTCATTATAAATGATAAAGGACAAATGTCGGCCTCGGGTGACCTGGCGACCAAGGTGCCTTTGACTACCGTTTATTCCGACTTCAGGCAAACGGATGGTATATTAATGCCTTATGCCGAATTGAATACCGCCGGTAAGCAGCAATTATCTACACAGTATTCAAATTTCCGCATCAACCCGGTTATTCCGCCGCAAACCTGGAACAAACCCGGCGCAAATTGAAAGGCAGCCCTGATATACAGGAACTGCCTCTCGATTATTGAACGGAACAAAATTTTACCAGAAGCGCACGTAAAGCGCTGTGATCATTAATAGCGTTAAAACAATAAGGGCCAGTGTTGAAGGGGCAACCTTGAACATGGATGTATCCAGCACGAAAGCTTTCGGGTTCACCTTAGGGCCGCGAAGACTGATCAGTACCATCACGATCATGGTGAACAGGAAGGATAAGCCCATACAAATCAGGAACGGTATTTCATAAGTACCATCACCTTTAGGGTAAGCGGTGTACAAAAAGGTTTCGTTACCAAACAGCTTAGGGGCATAGTTGTTGAACAGTACCGACATGCCAAAACCGGTAAGGATACCCGCGATAGCCGCCGCGCCGGTAGTACGTTTCCAGAACATACCCAGCAGGAACATGGCAAATATACCCGGACTAATAAAGCCTGTATATTTTTGGATGAAGGTAAAACCACCCTCACCCCCAATGCCTAACAAGTCTTTCCAGGTAAGTAATATAGATAGCGCCATGGCAGCAGCTATGGTGATACGGCCAACTATAACCAGTTTCTTTTCGCCTGCTTCACGGTTGATATATTTCTTGTAGATATCCAGCGTAAAAATAGTTGAGATACTGTTAGCTTTACCCGCTAATGAGGCCACAATAGCCGCGGTTAATGCAGCCAGTGAAAGGCCTTTTAATCCGGTAGGTAAAAAACCTAAAATGGCCGAATAAGCGTTGTCTGCATTGAAGTGGCCGCCAGGTGCCATTTCAGCCTGTATACCACCATTTTTGTAAAGTACATATGCAGCAATACCCGGCAGCATTACAATAACCGGCATACCCAGTTTCAAAAAGCCTGCGAATAAAATACCGGTACGCGCCGTTTGTAAATTGGCGCCTAAAGCGCGTTGGGTAATGTACTGGTTGCAGCCCCAATAGTTCAGGTTCACTATCCACTGGCCGGCAAAATACATGGCGATGCCCGGCAGCATCAGGTATTTGTTTATATCGCTTTGCGAGGCGCCAGGTTTTGGTTTTTCGATGATCATTTTAAAGTGGTCCGGCGCGTCTTTCATCATGGCTGTAAAACCACCCCATACATCTTTACCCAAGCCAAATTGCTCGCTTACCAGAGTTAACGCAATGTAGGTTGTTGCCAAACCTCCGATAATTAATACCAATACCTGAATAACATCGGTAAAGCCGATAACCTTCATACCACCAAGTGTAATAACCAACGCGAAAATGGCCATCACGATGATGATGAGGTGAAAGTAGCCGCCGCCGGCAATATTATCAATAGCAAGGGCGCCCAGGTACAGGATAGAGGTAAGGTTTACAAACACATATAAAAACAGCCAAAAGATAGCCATGATCAAACTCACGGTTTCGTTGTACCGGGTTTGCAGGAATTGCGGCATGGTAAATATCTTATTTTTAAGATACACCGGTATAAACCATACAGCCACGATGATGAGCGCGATGGCCGCCACCCATTCGTAAGCCGCAACGGCAATACCTACCACAAAGCCGTTACCACTCATGCCGATGAATTGCTCGGCTGAGATGTTGGAAGCGATAAGTGATGCGCCGATAGCCCACCAGGTGAGCGATCCCTCGGCCAGGAAAAAGTCTTTTGAATCGGATACGCCCTTATTTCGTTTAAGGCGGTATACCCATATACCGTAGCCCGTTACCAACACAAAGTAGATAACGAACACAACGATATCAATAGTTGAGAATTTACTCATAAAAAATTAGGGTTAAAATTGGTTAAAAGGCCGGCACTCAAAATCCCATCCTGAAATGCCGGCCTGCTAATATAATTATTTGTAAGCTACTTCGTTCCAGCGAAGTTCGTTACGGAAGCTTTCGATAGTAGTGTCTTTGCCTATGCGTAAATACTCAATATCGGCCATGTCGGCAAAATCCTGAATCATTTCGGCAGTAAGGTTTTGGCTGTAGGCGGTGTGGTGTGCGCCGCCGGCGTAAATCCATGCGGCACAGCCGGTCTTCATATCAGGCAGTGGTTTCCATAATACACGGGCAACAGGCAGGTTCGGGAGGTCATTTTGCGGTTCAACAGCCTCAACCTCATTCACCAACAAACGGAAACGGTTGCCCATATCAATCAACGATGCATTTAACGCGGCGCCACCGGCTACGTTAAATACCAGCCTTGCAGGGTCGGCTTTGCCGCCGATGCCCAGCGGATGTACTTCTAAACTTGCTTTGCCACTTGCCAATGAAGCATCAACTTCCAGCATGTGCGAGCCTAATACCAGCGCATTGTTCGGGTCGAAGTGATAAGTGTAATCTTCCATAAAGGCATTGCCGCCCGGCAGGCCGCTACCCATAACCTTAAAGGCACGTACCAGCGCAACGGTTTTCCAGTCGCCCTCGCCGGCAAATCCATAGCCATCAGCTAACAAGCGTTGTACGGCAAGGCCCGGCAATTGTACCATGCCATGCAAATCCTCAAAGGTATCGGTAAAGCCTTTAAAGTTACCATCTTCTAAAAACTTGCGCAGGCCAAGCTCAATCTTAGCTGCTTCGTAAACTGACGAATGTTGCGCGCCGCCACGTTTCAAATCATCGGCAAGAGTATAAGTGCTTTCATATTCGTTAAGCAATTGATCAACCGCTTCCGGTGTAACGCTGTCAATCAGTGCCACAAGGTCGCCAATGCCATAGCTGTTTACCGCGAACCCGAATTTTAACTCGGCCTCAACTTTATCGCCGTCGGTTACGGCCACATAGCGCATGTTATCACCAAAGCGGGCAAATTTTGCGCCCTGCCAATCGTGCCAGCCGGCGGCGGCGCGTGTCCACGACCCTATCTGGGTCAATACTTCTTCATCCTGCCAGTGTCCAACCACAACCTTACGGTTTTTGCGCATACGCGATACCATAAAGCCGAATTCCCTGTCACCGTGTGCGCTTTGATTAAGGTTCATAAAGTCCATATCAATTGAACTCCACGGAATATCGCGATTAAATTGCGTATGCAGGTGCAGCATCGGTTTTTTAAGAATGCTCAGGCCACGAATCCACATTTTAGCAGGCGAAAAAGTGTGCATCCAGGTAATAATGCCAATAACATTTTCCGCAATATTGGCTTCCTGTATGGTTGCGTAAATTTCTTCAGTAGTTTTAACAGTAGGTTTGTAAACCACGCGCACGGGTATCTGGCCGGCACTGTCAAGCGCGGCAGCTAATTGCTTAGAGTGTTCGGCAACCTGGTTCAGTGTTTCCTCGCCATATAAATGCTGGCTTCCGGTTAAAAACCAAACCTCAAGTGTTTTTAAATCGATCATGTTAATATTCAGTATTAAATAAGTTGTTTCAAGTTTTATTCCAGTACGAGCACAAAGCCACCGTTGCCTTTCATAGTAATCTTTGCCGGGTTGTTGGTAGGTACGTTGCTTTGCGTAAAGGTTAGTGGTTCCGCGCCATCTGTAATTAGTTTAGCTTTGGTGGCTTTGAAATCTTTCAGGTTGATGGTAACTTCTTTGCCTTCATTTTCGCCGTTTATACCTGCTACGTACCATTTGTTACCGCTTTTACGCGCGATAACCGCGTATTTACCCGGATAGCCGTCAACAAAGCGTACATCATCCCAATAGTTAGGCAGATTTTGCAGGAACGATACTACATATTCGGGCTGACGCGACATGCCATCAGGCGACTCCGCGTAATGCTGTATGCCCGACAGGAACACTACGCTGGTAGCCAGCTCAAAGCCGCTGGTAGTTTTACGTGTTACCTGCGTAGGTATTTTGTACAAGTTCATGGGCGTAAAATCCATCGGATCGAACGCGTTGCGGGTATATGGCAGCATGGCGCAATGGTTCGCCTGGTTATCAGCATTGCCTTGATCAAACGTAACCATCTCAAAACCTTTTACAGCCTCGGTAGTCATCAGGTTGGGGTAAGTGCGTGCCCATCCGCGTGGTAAAGTAGCGCCATGAAAATTTACTAACAGGCCATGCGCGGCAGCATCCTTCAAAATATCAACGTAATACTGGATCATTGAGCGGCCATCGCCACCAAAAAAGTCAATCTTTACGCCCTTTATACCCATTTCGTTCAAGCGGGTAAATTCCTTTTCGCGATCCTCGTGCGTAAGTAGTTTATCTTTTGGAGTGTATTTTACGGTATTCCATGGGCCTGCGGAATTGTACCACAATAGTATGCCTACATTTTTGGTTTTGGCGTAATCGGCCAGTTGTTTTATTTTGTCGTAACCAATCTTTTGATCCCAGGCGGCATCAACCAGGCAGTATTGCCAGTTCATTTTATGGGCCAGGTCAACGTAGCGTATTTGCTCAGTATAGGTGATGGAATCGTCCTTACTCATGATCCAGCTCCAGGCCGCTTTACCGGGCTTTACTATGGATTCGTCCTTAAGCAAAATAGCCGGTGGTGCAACATCTGTACCCAAAGTAGATTCTACAATAGTTTTCAAACTGCCTATGGTAATTACACGCCAAGGCGTATAGGTTACGTTTTTAGGCAGCAGATCTCTGCCGGTATAAATTTCACGTGCGTCAGGAAAGCTGATCTTATAATTACTGTTTCCCTGGTCATTTTTTAGCGTGGTGCCGCAATAGCTTCCGTCCATACCTGCTTCGGTTATCAAAGCCCAATTATTACCGGTTTTAAAGAGTGCAGGATATATCCAGCCGTTTTTAGCGGATTTACCTGCGGTAACATCCTGATCGTAATTTTCTTCGTAAGACGGGTTAGTATGTTCCCAACCGCTTTTGGCTTCGGCTTTAGGTTGCAGCCAGGTTTTTGTTGACGGGGCGAAGTGATACTCGGTAACTTCTTTGTTGATGACCGCGTCATTCTTGCCGCCGTCCGGGAAATGATAGCGAAAGGCTACACCGTCATCTGACACCCGGAAGATCACATTCATTTGCTTACCGGCGGCGTTAAGCAAACTATAAACACGCTCACTGTACTTATAGTTAATGTGGTGCTTTTTGGCGTTCACCATGGTGTAAAGCTGGCCGCCCATACTGCTTTTTGATGATTTGAGCTTTAAGCCGCTGTAAAAGTTCCCGTTGCTCTGATCAATACCTAAAGCGGATGCCGCAATAACCGGCGTTCCCTTGCGGGTTACCGAATAAACGGGTTTGCCTGCGTTAATGTTAAACGATACTGTAATGCTTTTGTCCGGACTGCTAACAGTTTGCGCTTTCGCGCAAACCGCTAACATGCCCGCACACACTAAAAAAATATATTTGTACATATAGGGGGCTTATTTATTGGCCGTAATAAGAGTTAGGGCCATGTTTACGTTCAAAGTGCTTTTTTATCAGGGCATCCTTAAGGCGCGGCGCCATAGGCTTTATTTGCTCGGTAAGGTAAGCCATTTGTGCAACGCTCTCTAAAACGGCGCTGTTGTATACGGCCTTGTCGGCAGTTTTTCCCCAGGTAAAAGGGGCGTGGTTGCCTACCAGTATCATTTCCACATCCTCATAGCTAAGGCCTTTCTCCTTAAAGCAGTTCATGATCTGGAAACCGGTTTCATGCTCATAATCTCCCTTGATCATCTCGTCATCCATAGGCGGGGCACAGGGTACATCAACCGTAAGGTGATCGGCATGTGTGGTGCCGAAAATAGGTATATCGCGCTGTGTTTGCGCCCATGCTGTAGCGTAAGTGGAATGTGTGTGTACAATGCCGTTGATGTTTTCCCAATGCGTGTATAAAACAGCATGTGTTTTGGTGTCCGATGATGGGCGTAGATCGCCGTCAACAATATTGCCGTCAAAATCAACAATCACCATTTTCTTTGGTGATAGCTTCTCGTAAGGTACGCCGCTTGGCTTGATAGCAAATACGCGTTCCTCACGGTCGGCAGCGCTAACGTTACCGAAAGTAAACAGCACTAAGCCCAATTTAGGTAGCTGCATGTTGGCTTCGTAAGCGCTCTCTCTTATATCATGATATTTTTTGCTCATGCTGTAACAGTATTTGCCTGGTTAGCGGTAATTTGTTTAGCAATATCGGCGCCCAAGGCTTTGTATTGCTGGTATCGGTTGGCGTAGATTGCAGCGTTATCCGCATTAGGAATGTACTCCACATCAAAACCACGGCCCATCGCTTCCATCGCTTCTTCTGTTGATGAGTATACGCCCGACGCCACTGTGGCGAACATGGCTGCACCAAGCGCGCAGGTATGTTTAAACTGGTGAATGCGGATAGGCATGCCTAGTACGTCAGCCATCATTTGCATTACAAACGGCGATTTTTTGGCAACGCCGCCAATGCCGATGATGCCCTTAACCGGAATGCCTTCGTCAATAAAACGATCAACAATACTTTTGGCGCCAAAGCAGGTAGCCTCAGCTAACGCACGGAAAACACGCGGCGCATCGCTGCCAAGGTTTAAGCCGGCAATTGCGCCGGTAAGCAGCTGGTTAGCATCCGGCGTGCGGCGGCCGTTGAACCAGTCGATAGCCAGTTCATTATCACTTTCAATCGGTAATAAAGCGGCCTGGCGGCTTAGTTCAGGGATGATCTGCTCGGCTATTTCCTCTTTTAGTTTTTCGGCGGTAGCTTCATCTATCAGTTTTGATTGGCTTAGCAAATTGTTAATTGGCCAGCTTACCAGGTTTTTAAACCAGGCATAAGTATCGCCGAAGGCTGACTGACCGGCTTCTAAACCGATCATGCCTGGTATAACAGAGCCATTAACCTGTCCGCAGATACCGCGTACGGTTTTACCTTCAATATCCTCAGCCGGAACCACCATCATATCGCAGGTTGAGGTACCCATTACCTTGCTCAGGTAATAAGGCTCAATCTGGCCGCCTACGGCGCCCATGTGCGCATCAAACGCGCCAACACCTACAACCACATCGGCAGGTAAGCCTAATTTATCGGCCCACTCCTGGCTGATGTTCCCTGCCGGAACATCAGAGGTATAAGTGTCTTTAAAAAGTTTACCGGTAATGCCAGTCAGCAACGGGTCTAATGATGAAAAGAACTCATCCGGCGGTAAGCCGTCAAATTCTTCGGCCCAAAGGGCTTTATGGCCGGCAGCGCAACGGCTGCGTTTAATTTGCTTAACATCGGTACCGCCGGTAAGCAAAAAAGGTATCCAGTCGCAATGCTCTACCCACGAGTGCAGGGCGTTGTTCACTTCTTCATCCATGCGGATAATGTGCAGCAATTTTGCCCAAAACCATTCGGACGAATAGATGCCGCCTACATATTTAAGGTAGTTGGTATCAAACTTCGTGGCATGTTCGTTTATCTCGGCTGCCTCATCAACGGCGGTATGGTCTTTCCATAAAACAAACATGGCGTTAGGGTTCTCCTTAAAGTCGGGGCGCAGCGCCAGCGGATGGCCTGTCGCGTCAACCGCAACAGGGGTAGAGCCGGTTGTATCAACGGCTATACCTTTAACCAGCGCGGCAACATCAGCGCCAGCCTGGCTTAAACAATCTTTTATGGTAGTTTCCAAACCTTCGATATAATCGAGCGGATGCTGACGGAACTGGTTCTCGGCTGCATTGCAGTAAAGGCCCTTTTGCCAGCGTGGATAATTGTATACTGATGAGGCTATTTCCTGCCCGTTGGCAGCGTCAACAATAACCGAGCGCACGGAGTCTGACCCGTAGTCGACGCCGATCACATATGCTTTATTGGTCATGATTAGATTTATAATGAGTGTCGAATTAACACTTAAATTTTGATAAATAAAAATTTTAAGCGCTTTTTTTTGAAAAAAAATACGTGTGCTTTTAAAATGATACGATGCCTGCGGTAGGCGAATTATATCAGGATGCCGAAATACTGTCTGGGTTAGGTATGAAGTTCATAAACGCCTGGAACTTTGAATAGTAGTTGTGCATATTTAACTGGTAATAATATGCGCCGCGTTTTGAGCCTGCTTTATCTTTTTCGTTCAGTTTAATTAATAAACCTGTGGCCAGCACGCGCTTGCTAAAGTTGCGTTTATCAATAGCCGTATTAAAAACGTTTTCGTAAAGGTTTTGCAATTGCGGTATGGTGAACTTTGATGGCAGCAACTCAAATAATATTGGGTGCATGGCCGCTTTATACCGAATGCGCTTTTTAGCCAGCTCCACCATTTCCTGCTGATCGAATATTACTTTAGGCGTGCGCTTTAGCGTGAACCACTCGGCGTGATAGTCGTCGCTTATCTGCTTTTTATACTTGTTAATATCAATAAGCGCGAAATAAGCTACTGATACTGTGCGCTCAATTGGGTCGCGCTGCGGATCGCCAAAAGTATGGAGCTGCTCCAGGTAAACGCCCTCAAGTCCGGTAAGTTCTTTAAGTATGCGGTTTGATGCCTGATCTAAACTTTCGTCGGGCTGCACAAAGCCGCCCATTAAACTCCAGTTCCCTTTTTCGGGCTGAAAGCCTCTTTTAATCAGCAAAATCTTCAAAGCTTCACCGTCAAAACCAAACACAATACAATCAACTGCAAGTAATAAACGGGTTTGTTTGGAGTATTTCTGCATTTTTTATTTGTAATAAAGGCTGTTGCGTAACTGCAAATGTAATTATTCAGCTTAAAAAAGTAAATATGTTAATTATACCTGGTTTGGTACTAATAAGCTCGATTTAGCAATATTGTTTGCGTTGACTTATTAGCCCGTTAAGAACAAAAGTGTAATTTTTTTAAGTGTTTTTATCACAATTAAATTTTTATTTTATACTTTCGGAGCACTACAGGGCAAAAAACCACCCTGTCCATGTCGAGCCAATTATAATCTTTAAACCTGTTAATATTCGTTTTATGAAAAATAAATCTGTACAGATAATTATGAGCTTAGTAATAGCCACAGCCATCACCGCCTGCGGCGGACCCTCAAAGCAAACCGCTGAAAACACCGATACCATTGCTGCGGATAGTGCAACAACTAACATTAAAGGTACCGTTGATGGCAAAGAGGTTAGCCTGTATACCCTAAAAAATAGCAAGGGCGTAAGCGTAGTTATTACAAATTATGGCGGCCGGGTGGTGAGCCTGAATGTGCCCGACAAAGATGGTAAGCTTACCGATGTTGTTTTGGGTTACGATTCGCTTAAAAGCTATCAGAAAAAAGGTGAGCCTTATTTCGGCGCGTTGATAGGCCGTTATGGCAACCGAATAGCCAAAGGTAAATTTACCTTGGATGGCAAGCAGTATCAACTGGATATTAACGATGGTGTTAATACCCTGCATGGTGGTTTCAAAGGCTTTTTTTGCCAGGTTTGGGACGTTAAAAAGGCCGATGATAAAACACTTGAGCTAAGCTATATTTCAAAAGATGGCGAGGGTGGCTACCCGGGTACGCTTACCGTTGATGTTGCCTATGAACTAACCGATGATAACGAACTTAAAATAGCTTACAAAGCTACTACGGATAAGGCGACGGTTGTAAATTTGACCAACCATGCTTATTTTAACCTGAACGGGCATACCGGCGCGGCTATAACCAATCATCAGCTATATATTAATGCTGATAAGTTTACGCCGGTAGATAATACCTTGATCCCGACAGGTGAGTTGGATGCGGTGAAAGGAACTCCGTTTGATTTTACTACGGCTAAAGCCATCGGTAAAGATATAGAGGCTGATAACGAGCAACTAAAGTTTGGCAAGGGTTACGATCATAACTTTGTATTGAATAAAACCGCTGCCGATAAACCGGTAGCTACCGTATCAAGCCCGGTAACCGGCATCAGCATGGATGTTTATACCACCGAACCGGGATTACAATTTTACAGCGGCAACTTTTTAACCGGCGCCGACAAGGATGGAAAAGGTGGCGTAGCTTACCCGCACCGCTCCGCATTGTGCCTCGAAACCCAGCATTTCCCTGATTCACCTAATGAGCCATCTTTCCCGTCAACCGTATTAAAACAGGGGCAGGAGTATAAAACTACCACTACCTATAAATTTTCGATAGCTAAATAATTCAGTAACCAACAATAAAACCTCAATAAACCTTGATTATGAATTTATTTGGTAAATCCGCTAAAATAGCTTCGGTTATGCTGCTGCTGGCCTTTGGTGCTAACGCGCAGCAAAACACGGCTGTAATACGCGCCGGGCAAAATAAAACGGTTATCAGCAAATATATTTACAGCCATTTTGCCGAGCATTTGGGCCGTTGCATTTATGGCGGATTTTATGTGGGCGATACTTCAAAGATACCAAACACCGCAGGTGTACGTAATGATATTGTTGCCGCGCTTAAAAAGATGAAAATTCCATCGTTGCGCTGGCCGGGCGGTTGCTTTGCCGATACTTACCACTGGAAAGACGGTATCGGCCCTAAGGATAAGCGCCCATCCATCGTTAATAAATGGTGGGGTGGTGTTACAGAGGATAATAGCTTTGGTACGCACGATTTTTTAAATATGTGTGAACTGTTAAATACCGACCCATACCTGGCAGGTAACATTGGCAGCGGCACCGTGCAGGAACTGGCCGACTGGGTACAATATGTAAGTTCGGACAATAAGAATCCTATGTCGAACCTGCGCCGAGAGAACGGGCGCGACAAGCCATGGGATGTACGCTTTTGGGGGGTAGGTAACGAAGCCTGGGGCTGCGGCGGTAACATGACACCGGAATATTACGCCAACGAGTTTAAGAAATATGCCACCTTCATGACCGGTGATAAACTATTCCGTATTGCGTCGGGTGCTAATTCTGCCGATTACCATTGGACAGAAACGCTGATGAAAATCATCCCCTCACACCTGGTGGAAGGCGTTGCATTGCACCACTACTCGGTTATCGACTGGAATAAAAAAGGCCCGGCGGTAAAATATACTGAAGACCAGTATTTCCGCACCATGAAAAGCGCGCTGTTTATGGAAGAGCTGGTAACCAAGCACTCGGCTATTATGGATAAATACGATCCGCAGAAAAAAATAGCGCTGGTGGTTGATGAATGGGGCGGCTGGTACGATGTGGAAGAAGGTACCAACCCGGGATTCCTGTTTCAACAAAATACCATGCGCGACGCGCTTATTGCCGGTGTAACGCTGAACATATTTAACAACCATGCCGATAGGGTGCGTATGGCCAATCTGGCGCAAGCAATCAACGTATTGCAGGCTGTTATTTTAACTGATAAGGAAAAAATGATACTTACGCCAACCTACCACGTGCTCGAAATGTACAACGTTCATCAGGATGCGACCCTGTTGCCGGTTGAATTAACTACCAAGGACTACGTTTTCGGTAACGAAAAACTTCCGGCGGTATCGGTATCTGCATCGGCTGATAAGGCAGGCGTGACACACATCACCCTTACCAATATCGACCCAAAGAATGCACAGGAAATAGAGATTACACTGGACACTTCGGCTTATAAAAACTTAACAGGCCGTATTTTAACCTCAAAAACATTGCAGGATTATAACAGCTTTAGTACGCCTGATAAGTTGAAATCTGTGGCATTTAAGGAAGCATCACTTAAAGGTGGTAAATTAAAGGTTAAACTGCCGCCGATATCCGTAGTCGTATTAGAGCTTAAGAAATAAGTTTTGTTTGAACAAAGTATAACGTTTTGATGATAAAAATTAAATCAGGTAAAATGGCAATGGCACTTGGTGCCATGTGCTTATCAACGGCGGCTTTTACCCAAACCAATGCCGTTTATACCATTGATCCTACGCAGTTAAAGGCAACGGTACAGCCTACTATGTATGGCGTATTTTTCGAAGATATTAACATGGGTGCCGACGGCGGTTTGTATGCCGAACTGGTAAAAAACCGGTCCTTCGAGTTTGACCGCAATTTAATGGGTTGGACGATTACAGGTGATAGTACTGCCGTAAAAGTGATTGACCGTAAAGCCGAACGCCCGGATAATCCGCATTATATTAATGTAGCCGCGTCAGCGCAGGGTATTACGCTGCAAAATGAGGGGTATCGCGGCATGGGCATACGCAAAGGCGAAGGTTATTACTTTTCGATAATAGCCCGGCAGCCTGCCGGTAGTAACGTTAAATTACAGTTACAACTGCGTGATGAAAACGGCAAAGTTATCGGTACGGCATCATTACAGCCAAAATCTGCTGTGTGGAAAAAGTTTAAAGTGAGCATTCCGGCATCAGCGCAGGCTGCTAAAGGTAGCTTGGCAGTTACTGTGCAGGGTAAGGGAACGATTGATCTGGATATGATATCTTTGTTCCCGCAGCGTACCTGGAAAAACCGTGAGAACGGCCTGCGTGCCGACCTGGTACAAATGCTCGCCGATATGAAACCCGGCTTTATCCGCTTCCCCGGCGGATGTATTGTTGAAGGCCGTTACCTGGTAAACCGTTATCAGTGGAAAAAAACCATCGGCGATGTTGACAAGCGCGAAACTATTATCAACCGCTGGAATACTGAGTTCAAACACCGCTCAACGCCTGATTATTTCCAGTCGTTTGGTTTAGGGTTTATGGAGTATTTTATGCTGGCCGAAGATATTGGCGCGGAGCCTTTACCGATACTGAACTGCGGTATGGCCTGCCAGTTTAACAGCGGCGAACTGGTTCCGGTTGATCAGATTGACCCTTACGTGCAGGACGCACTCGACCTGATCGAGTTTGCCAATGGCGATGCCAGCACCAAATGGGGTAAGCTGCGTATCAGCCTGGGTCACCCGGCAAAATTCAACCTTAAAATGCTGGGGGTTGGTAACGAGAACTGGGGCCCAAACTATGTTGAACGCTGGACACTTTTCCGCGATGCTATCAAGAAGAAATATCCGCAGGTAAAAATTGTAACCAGCACCGGCACTGATCCTGATGGTGCAAGGTTTGATACCCTGAATACGGCCTTCCGTAAACTTCACGCTGATATTTTGGACGAGCACTATTACCGCCCGCCGCAATGGTTCAGGGATAATGCGAGGCGTTATGACAGTTACGACCGTAACGGCCCTAAAATATTCGCGGGCGAATATGCCGCGCATGTACCGGGCGTTGATGATGCTTTAAAAAAGAATAACCTGGAGGCCGCATTGGCTGAAGCAGCCTTCATGACCGGCCTCGAGCGTAATGCCGATGTGGTAAACATGGCGTCGTACGCGCCATTATTTGCCCATGTGGATGCCTGGCAGTGGGCGCCCGATCTGATCTGGTTTGATAACCTGAAGCATTACGGTACGCCAAACTATTACGTACAAAAGTTATACTCACTAAATAAAGGTACAAACGTGGTGCCGATGCTGCTTAATGGCCAGCCCATAGCGGGGCAGGCTGGTATATACGCCAACGCCGCCATCAACAGTAAAACAGGTGAGTTGCTGATAAAGCTGGTGAATGTATCCGGTAATAATCAAAATGCCGATCTGAATATTAAGGATCTGGCGAAATATCAGCAAACAGCACGGATTACCACACTTAAGAGCGCTAAACCTGATGCGGTTAATTCATTAGCCGAGCCGCAGTTTGTCTCACCGATTGATAGCCAGGTAAGTATATTAGGAGCTAAACTTACAATAGCTGCCGAGCCATACTCATTCAAAGTAATTAAATTAAAACTTAAATAAACATTTGCCCCCCTCAATGCAGGTAAATCTTAAAAAGTACTGATGGACAGAAGATCGTTATTGAAAACAGGACTGACCGGCTTATCGGCGCTGTACCTTTCTAAATCAAAAGCTGGCGGTTTGCTAAATTTAGCCGGTGATGTTAAAGGGCCTTTTCAACCTACGTGGGCTTCGCTCGCAAATTACGAGGTGCCCGACTGGTTTCGCGATGCCAAATTTGGCATATGGGCACACTGGGGCCCGCAATGCCAGCCTGAACATGGCGATTGGTATGCCCGCGGCATGTATGAAGAAGGCAGCGATCAGTATAAATTTCATTGCGAAAAATATGGTCATCCATCCAAATTTGGTTTCAAAGATGTAATAAACGAGTGGAAAGCCGAGCGCTGGAATCCTGAAGAAACAGTAGAGCTATACAAAAATGCCGGAGCTAAGTATTTCATGGCGCTTGCCAATCACCATGACAACCTTGACCTGTTTAACAGCAAACACCAGCGCTGGAATTCAACTAAGGTAGGCCCTAAAAAAGATATATTAAAGGGTTGGGCTGCTGCCGCAAAAAGGCAAGGCCTGCCGTTTGGTGTTAGCGTACACTCCGCGCATGCCTGGCGTTGGTATGAAAGTTCGCAACTATCAGATAAGAGCGGCCCATATGCAGGTGTGCCTTATGATGGAAAGTTAACTAAGACCGATGGCAAAGGCAAGTGGTGGGATGGTTTAGATCCGCAGGAGCTTTACGCGCAAAATCACCCCTTAAGCAAAGATAGCCAGAACTCTGGCGCCATACATGGGCAATGGGGTTGGGAAAATGGAGCCTATCCGCCAACGAAGGCTTATTGCGATAATTTTTATAACCGGATGATCGACCTGATAGATCATTATGATCCGGAACTAATGTATTTTGATGATACCGCGTTGCCGCTATGGCCTGTAAGTGATGTTGGTCTGAAGGTAACCGCTTACTTATACAACAAGAGCATCAAAAAATATGGTAAAAACAGGGCGGCTGTGTTTGGTAAGATACTGGACGAACAACAGCGCAAATGCATGATATGGGATATCGAGCGCGGGCAAAGCAATAAGATCGAATCGTTCCCGTGGCAAACCGATACCTGTATTGGCCAGTGGCATTATGACAGGCGGGTGTATAACGATAATGGTTACAAAACGCCAAAAACAGTTGTGCATACCCTGGTTGATGTAGTAAGCAAGAACGGGAACTTTTTGCTAAACGTTCCACTGAGGGGTGATGGCAGCATGGATGAGAAAGAGCGCGCGGTAGTTGACGGCATTACCGCCTGGATGAAGGTGAACAGCGAATGTATTTACGGAACGCGCCCTTGGAAAGTATACGGCGAAGGGCCTGCCATGGCATCGGCCGCGCCGCTTAGCGCACAGGGCTTTAACGAAGGTAAAAATAAACCTTATACCGCTGAGGATATGCGTTTTACTACAAAAGGAGATGTAGTTTACGCAACATTGCTGGATTGGCCTGCAAATAATAAAAGCATCATTAAAGTAATGGGCAATGCGGGTAAAATTACCAACGTGCAACTGCTGGGCAGTAACGCCAAGCTAGCCTTTCAGCAAAGTGCGGATGGGCTTAGCGTTGATATGCCTGCCGAAAGGCCATGCAATGATGCGTATGTTTTAAAAATAACCGGCGCTGTTTAATAAGGATATAAATTAATGAATATCAAATTTTTAAAGGTATCTGTATTGGTGGCTTTGGCCTTTGGGCAGCTAATGGTATTTGGTCAATCTGCTAAAAAAGATAACATGCCCGATACGTTGGCACGTAACCCTATAATCAAAAATAAATTTACGGCCGACCCTGCCGCTTTTGTTTATAAGGACAGCGTTTACCTGTACACCGGGCACGATGAGCCGCCAACCGGCAAGGATTATTATTACATGAGCGAGTGGCTTTGCTACTCGTCGGCTGATATGGTGAACTGGAAAGAGCATCCATCGCCATTAAACGTAAAGGCCTTTAAATGGGCCAAGGCTGATGCCTGGGCGTCGCAGGTAATTGAGCGCAACGGTAAATTTTACTGGTATGTAGCCGTTGAACATGGAACCGTTAACGGGAAAGCCATTGGCGTTGCGGTTGCTGATAAACCCACCGGTCCGTTCAGGGATGCACGCGGATCAGCGCTGATTACTAATGACATGACCAAGCAGACCGGCATCACCTGGGATGATATTGACCCATCGGTAATTATTGATGACGACGGGCAGGCTTACCTGTTTTGGGGTAATACGGCTTGTTATTATGCCAAGCTTAAACCCAACATGACCGAGCTCGACGGGCCGATAAAAGCGATAACCGGCTTACCTAACTTTACCGAAGCGCCATGGATACATAAGCGTAAGGGCTGGTATTACCTGTCTTATGCCTATCAGTTCCCCGAGAAAATTGCCTATGCCATGAGTAAAAATATTAACGGCCCCTGGGTATTTAAGGGAATTATCAACGAGGTGGCGGGTAACTCCAACACCAATCACCAGTCGATAATTGATTTTAAAGATAAATCGTATTTTATTTATCACAACGGGGCTTTACCAACCAATGGCGGCAGCTACAGGCGGTCGGTTTGTATTGATTACTTGTATTACAATGCCGACGGAACTATAAAGAAAATTCAGATGAGCACGCAGGGGATTAAACCTGCAAAATAATTTTCGTAATGAAGGTATTGAGCGGGCTGGTGATGGCAGCGGTTGTTTTGGGGATAAGTTTAACTGGCGTAAAGGCACAGCAAGTGCAGCAGTTCCGCGTATCGCAGGTGCGCCTGCTGCCGGGGCCTTTCAGGTCAGCCCAGCAAACTGATCTTAATTATATTCTGGAACTGGATGCCGACCGTTTGTTAGCGCCTTATTTGCGTGAGGCGGGACTAACGCCGGAAGCTAAAAGCTACGGTAACTGGGAAAACACCGGGCTGGACGGGCATATTGGCGGGCATTACCTTTCGGCTTTGGCTTATATGTACGCCTCAACCGGCGATAAGCGCATAAAGGACCGGTTGGATTACATGGTGGCACAACTTGCCCTGTGCCAGCAAAAGGACGGCGATGGCTACATTGGCGGGGTTCCGGGTGGTAAGACCATGTGGAAGCAGGTGGGTTTGGGCGATATCCAGGCAGACAACTTTTCGCTTAACAGGCATTGGGTACCGCTGTACAACATCCATAAAACATTTGCCGGGTTGATAGATGCTTACCAGGTTGGCGGTAATCAGCAAGCCAAAACGGTATTGCTAAAATATTCCGATTGGGCATACCGTCTCACCTCAAAACTTAGTGACGCGCAGATACAACGTATGCTAACCAGCGAACACGGCGGCATGAATGAGGTATTTGCCGATATAGCTGCTATAAGCGGAGATAAAAAGTATCTGGAACTGGCGAGGAAGTTCTCGCACAAAAAAATATTGAACCCGCTGCTGCACCGCCGCGATTCGCTCACCGGTATACATGCCAATACGCAAATACCCAAAGTTATTGGCTACATGCGCGTTGCTGAACTAGCGCATGATACCGCTTGGGCCAATGCGGCCGATTATTTTTGGCACGATGTGGTAGAACACCGAACAATATCTATTGGCGGCAACAGCGTAAGCGAGCACTTTAACCCTGTAAATGATTTTTCGGGAATGGTGGAAACCCGAGAGGGACCCGAAACCTGTAATTCCTATAATATGCTTAAGCTTACCGGCCATTTGTTTATGGCTAAGCCGAAGGCAGCGTATATGGATTATTACGAGCGGACATTATACAACCATATCCTGTCATCGCAAAACCCTAACGGTGGTTTTGTGTATTTTACGCCGATAAGGCCGCAGCATTACCGGGTATACTCAAGTCCGCAGCAAAGTTTTTGGTGTTGCGTAGGCAGCGGACTTGAAAATCATGGTCGCTATGGCGAACATATTTATGCACACACGGCGAAGGATGTTTTTGTAAACCTGTTTATTCCGTCAACATTAAATTGGGCAGAAAAGGGTGTGAAACTGGAGCAGCAAACCCAACTGCCTTACAACGATGAATCAATCATCAAGCTTACAGTAAAACAGCCGCAAACCTTTGCATTGCATCTTCGCTATCCGGCCTGGGTAAAGGACGGCGCTATGCAGGTTTGGGTGAATAATATACCAGTTAAGGTTGTTAAAGATGCTAACACTTATGTAGCCATCAGCCGTAAATGGAAAACGGGCGATATTGTTAAAGTTAAGTTACCGATGCAAACCAAGGTTGAGGCCTTGCCCGATGGCTCTGACTGGGTATCGTTTATACATGGGCCGGTTGTACTTGCCGCAGCTACCGATACTGCCGACCAGAAAGGGTTATTTGCTGATGATAGCCGAATGGGGCATGTGGCCGGTGGGCCGCTTCGTCCGCTTAATGATGCCCCGCTGATTGTTGTTGAAAAGACAGAACTGCCATCTGTTGTACAAACCGTGGATAACAATAAAATGATATTCAAGCTCAACGCCATTGATCAGCCTAAATATCAAAACCTGAAGCTGGTACCCTTTTATACGCTGTATAACAGCCGTTATATGCTGTATTGGCCGTATACCAGCAAAGCAGGTTTAGCCGCTATGAAGGATAGCATGCGCAGGGTGGAAGAAGCCAAACTGAAACTGGATGCCATTACGGTTGACAGGATAACCGCCGGTGAACAGCAGCCCGAAAACGACCATGCTTACAAAGGCGAAAACACCTGGACAGGAACTTATAAAGACAAGCATTTCCGCACGGCACGGGATTGGTTTACCTACACGCTTAAAAATCCGTCAAACTCGGCTCAAACCTTATTAGTTACTTATCGTAAGGCTGATAACCGAGCTTTTGATGTTTACTTGGATGGCACAAAACTGTCGCCTGTAAGGTTAAGTAATGTTGATGGCAAAGGCTTTTACACAGCCGAATTTGATGTGCCTGCATCAGCAAAGCAAAAACAAAATATGGAGCTTACATTCCGGGCGCAGCAAGGTTCACAAACTGAAGATGTTTTTGAAATACGGCTCATTAAATAAACTGACAAACCACTGGGTTGGCGTTTTAGCTGTAGCTATTCTGCTCTTAATCGGGCTTAAGGCGAGCGCGCAGATAGGGCGTAAAGATATCTCCGTGCATGATCCGGTGATCATCAGGCAGGATAGTACGTATTACATCTTCTGCACGGGTAATGGTATTTCGGTTTGGTCGTCAATTGATATGCTGAACTGGAAGCGAGAAAAGCCTGTTTTTGCCCAAGCGCCCAAATGGGCGGTCGACTCGATACCCGGCTTTAAGGGTTACATCTGGGCGCCGGATATTTCATTTCATAACGGAACTTATTACCTGTATTATTCTGTTTCGGTGTTTGGAAAAAATACGTCAGCCATAGGGATGGCTACCAATAAAACGCTTAATCCCGAAAGTCCCGATTTTAAGTGGGTGGATCATGGCCTTGTTATTCAATCTCGTCCCGGTAAAACCAACTGGAACGCCATCGACCCAAACCTGATCGCGGATGAAAAGGGCGTGCCTTACCTGGTGTTTGGTTCATTTTGGGGCGGTATTAAAATGTTGAAGTTGAACACCGACAGGTTAAGTTTTGCAGAGGATATAGATCATTTACGAACCATAGCCAGCAGGAAGACAACCGGCGAGCGGGAAGCCAACGCCATTGAAGCGCCATTCATTTTTAAGAAGGATGAATATTATTACCTATTTGCTTCAATAGATTATTGCTGTAAAGGCCCGGCGAGTAATTATAAAATGATCGTGGGCCGGTCAAAAAATATAAAGGGTCCTTATCTGGACGGGCAGGGTATTGACCTAAAACACGGCGGCGGAACTGCGGTATTGCAGCCGGACAGCAATTGGTATGGCGCAGGGCATAATGCGGTAGCTACTTTTAACGGAAACGATTACCTGGTGTTTCATGGTTACGATGCGCACGATAACGGCAGGCCCAAGCTGCGCATCCTGAAACTGACCTGGAAAAACGGATGGCCCAATGTGTATGATTAAGTATTTTTACTGTTACAATACAGCAAATTTGAGTTCATGTTTGGCCCAAATTAACCTTTTGTTACAGGATATTGACTGAATTGCAACCGGTTGTTTGATATGTGCTTAAAAATAGTAGTTTTGACATTTATTCCTTTTATTGTACTTTTAAATCCATCCATTTAAACCGGTCATTATAACCCTTGACTAAAAAAATGAAAATTGAAAATCAACCCTCATCATCCCGAAGAGATATGATCAAAAAAGTGGCGGCTACTTCCGCAGCGGCTTTTGTTGGCCAAAGTTTATTTAACCGCGTATCAGCTGCAGAGGCCCTACTGAGCGATGATATGAAAGGCCGTATCAACCATTCGGTATGCCGCTGGTGCTACGGCGATATTTCGCTTGATGACCTGTGCAAGGCAGCCAAAGCAATGGGCATCAAATCAATAGACCTTACAGGCCCGGAAGAATGGCCTACTTTAAAGAAATACGGCTTGGTTTGCGCACTTACCCAGGGTGCCGGTAAAGGCATTGGCGAAGGTTTCAACAATCCTAAGCTGCATGATGAGCTGGTTAAAAGCTATGAAGAGGTGATTCCGAAAGTAGCAGCTGCCGGTTTCAAGCAAATCATTTGTTTTTCGGGCAACCGTAATGGCATGGATGATGCCGAAGGACTGAAAAACTGCGCCGTTGGCCTTAAACGCCTGATGCCGATAGCGGAGAAGCATAACGTGGTAATGGTGATGGAACTGCTTAACAGCAAGGTTGACCATCATGATTATATGTGCGATCATACCAAATGGGGTGCTGCGCTATGTGATGCTGTTGGTTCAGAATATTTCAAGTTGTTGTACGATATCTATCACATGCAAATTATGGATGGAGACGTGATCGCTACTATCCGTAAGTACAATAAATATTTTTCGCATTACCATACCGGCGGTGTACCCGGCCGTAACGAGATTGACGAAACCCAGGAACTATATTATCCGGCTATTATGAAAGCTATTGTTGATACCGGCTTTAAAGGCTACGTAGCGCAGGAGTTCATCCCGAAAAAGAAAGATAAGCTGGCCTCGCTTAAACAAGGTGTTCAAATTTGTGATGTTTAATTTAGGCTAACTGCTATTTACAATAAACAAGGTATATGTTTAAATCTGTTTACCACAAAGTATTATCATTAGTACTGATAACCGGCTGTATATCGGCCGTTTTTTATGCCTGTAAAACGGTATCTCCGCAAAAATCTGGTTCTAACAAAACGCCGCGCATACTGGTGTTTAGCAAAACCAAAGGCTGGTATCATACTTCAATACCGAAAGGTATTGCCGCTTTGCAACAGTTAGGCAAGGCTAACGGGATGATAGTTGATACCACTAAAAACGCCAGCTATTTTGTTGACGATAGCCTAAAGAACTACAGCGCAGTAATCTTCCTGAGCACAACCATGAACGTGCTTAATGCCGATCAGCAGGTGGCTTTTGAGCGTTACATTGAGGCAGGCGGCGGTTATGTAGGTATACATGCCGCGGCTGATACCGAGTACGATTGGCCCTGGTATAATAAACTGGTAGGCGCTTATTTCAGCAGCCACCCTAATAACCCAAATGTACGTACGGCAACTGTTGATGTTATTGACACTACCCATATTTCAACCAAAGGCTTGCCAAAGCGTTGGGAACGTACCGACGAGTGGTACAACTATAAAAGCATTCAGTCTGATTTAAAGGTGTTGGCTACTTTGGATGAAGATAGTTATGAGGGCGGTACCAATGGCGCCGAACACCCGATAGCCTGGTATCATGATTACGATGGTGGCCGTGCTTTTTACACCGGCGGCGGCCATACGGATGAAAGCTATAGCGAACCTTTGTTTTTGCAGCACTTGTTAGGCGGTATTAAATATGCCGTGGGTAATAATGCCCCGCTTGATTACACCAAAGCGTATGCAGAGAAAAAACCGGAAGATAACCGCTTTACCAAAACCGTTCTGTCAAACGATTTGAACGAGCCGATGGAACTTGCGGTAGCGCCTGATGGCCGTGTGTTTTTTATCGAGCGCGCCGGTAATTTCTATGTGTATACCCCATCAGATGGTAAAACAACGCTGGTATACAAATTTCCGGTTAAGGCGGTAGATGAATATCTGAACGGCTTGCTGGGCATGACCATTGACCCGGATTTCGCTACCAACAACTTCCTGTACTTCTTTAACACCGCGCAAGCGGATGGCAAAACCAAGCAACATATTTCACGCTTCGCCATCAGCAAGGATAACGTGCTCGATTTGAAATCAGAGAAAGTATTGATAGAGATACCGATCGAGCTCGAAGTAAGTGCCCACACCGGTGGTTCATTGGCCTGGGACAGGAACAAAAACCTGTTCATTTCAACAGGTGATAATACTGTTCCTTTCGAGTCTGAAGGTTACGCGCCAATTGATAAGCGCCCTAACCGAGTAACTTTTGATGCGGAACGTTCGGCGGGTAATACTAATGACTTGCGCGGAAAAATTTTGCGTATACACCCCGAAGCGGATGGTACTTACACTATTCCCGAAGGAAACCTGTTTAAAAAGGGTACACCAAACACCCGCCCCGAAATTTATGTAATGGGCTGCCGTAACCCGTACCGTATGTCGGTTGATACCGCTACATCATTTGTTTACTGGGGTGAGGTTGGCCCTGATGCCGGTAACGATGGTAAGCAAGGCCCTCGCGGTTATGATGAATTTAACCAGGCCCGCAAACCAGGCAACTATGGCTGGCCATACTTTGTTGGCGACAGCAAACCGTATAAGGATTACGATTTCGCGACCAAAGTGATAGGTAACAACTTTGATCCGAAAGCGCCTAAAAACACATCGCCATATAATACAGGTTTAAAAGACCTGCCGCCTACTACAAGCGCGATGGTGTGGTATCCTTACGCTGCTTATGATGAATTTCCGATGCTGGGCCAGGGTGGGCGCTGCGCTATGGGCGGTCCTGTTTTTCACTTCGATCCTAAAATTCAATCGGCCAATAAATTGCCTGAGTATTTTGACAAGGGCTGGTTTGTGTACGATTGGATGCGTAACTGGGTGTTTGTTATCCGTATGGATGAAAACCACAACTTTAAACGCATGGAGCGCTTTATGGAAACCAACGGCGATTTCCGTCGCCCGGTTGATATGGAGATAGGTCCGGATGGTTCAATATACATGCTGGAGTATGGATCAGTTTACGGTATCGATAATGTGGATGCTCGTTTAGTACGTATTGATTACAATGGAGGTAACCGTGCGCCGTTCGCCAAGATCGATACGAAAGATACCATCGGTATTGCGCCATATAAAGTAGCCTTCAATCAAAAAAGCTTTGATTATGACGAGGACGACAAGTTGAGTTATGAGTGGCGTTTTGACGGTGACAAAGTGGGCTCTACCGAGTTAAACCCAACTTACACCTTCACCAAAAACGGTACTTATAATGTAACACTTAAAGTAACTGATCAGGCAGGTAAAAGCAGTATGGATACCGCTAAGATTATTGTGGGTAACACCACGCCGCAGGTAGCCATCACTACCGATAAGAATGGTACCTTCTTCACTCCGCAAACGCAAACCATTAAATATAAGGTTGATGTTAAGGATAATGAGGATAAAACCATCGATCCTAAACAGGTGCGTGTGGTGTTGAATTATATTGCCAAGGTACAAAGCAACAAAGCGTTAATTGGTCACCAGGCGCTTACGCCGACTTATAACTACGGCAAAGAGCTGATTGCAAATAGCGATTGTAAAGCCTGTCATCAGGTGGATGCTAAATCAGTAGGCCCGTCTTTTGTTGAAGTAGCCAAACGTTATGCTAACGACAAAGGCGCTGTTGACAAATTGGCCGATAAGATCATCAAAGGTGGTGGCGGTGTTTGGGGTGAACACTCTATGGCGGCTCACCCTCAACTGTCAAAACCTAACGCGCAGGAAATTGTGAAATACATCCTGACGCTGAATAACCGTAAAGAGGATGTAATACTTCCTGCTCAGGGCAGCATAACCTTTGATCAGCATCTTAAGAATGCCGATGAAGGCCGTTACATCCTATCAGCAGCTTATACTGATAAGGGCGCAACAAATGCCCCTAAGTTGACCGGCGGTAAAAGCCTGATCTTTAGGCCGGCGAAGGTTTATGCCGGTGAAGCCGATGTGCATTACAACATGAGTATTCAGGGAAAAAAGATTGGCGAAGTAGGTAACAAGGCGTTCTTTGTATTGAAAGATGTTGATTTGAAAGGTATTGGCCAATTAACCTATCGCTACGCTTCGTTAAATAGGGCAGGGGTGATTGAAGTACACGTTGGATCGCCCAAAGGGCAACTGATCAGCACGCTCAACTTTACACCTACCGGCGAATGGAATAAGTATATAGAGCAAAGCACCCCGGTAAGCGATCCGGGTGGCCGTAACGATCTGTACTTTGTATTCATTAAAAAGGATAAGCCAAACCAACACCTCATCAGTGTGGATTGGATAAACTTTGGCAGTAAGTAATTTCTGTCGGGTGATATAAAAGCAAAGGCCTGAGTTAAACAACTCAGGCCTTTTTTGTGGAACTAATACAAAGCTTATTTGCTCTTATTTTCCATCGGGATAAATTCATTTATCACCGCCTGACGTATCAGTTTTGGCGGCAGCAATCCCTGCGACAAAATAAAATCGTGGAAACGCAACGCCTTGAATTTATTACCCAATGCTTTCTCGGTATCCTTGCGTAATTGTATCATTTTGGTGAAGCCATAAAAATAGCTGTTAGCCTGGCCGGGGGCACGGTTGGTATAGCGTTCCACTTCCTGCTGTGCAAACGCGTGTGATTGTACCACATCCTTCATCAATACATTCAATGCCTGCTCCTGGGTGATCTTGCCAGCTTGCAGTTCCGGATCGAGGAAGGCGTGGGCGGCGCGCAACAGGCGGTAATCCAGCGATACCAGTTGCCCTTCCAGCGGCATGTAAGGTTTTGTGATGTATTCAGCATACAAGCCCCAGCCCTCGGCGTTGGTAGAGTTAAAAGCATAGAGTGACCGTGCGGTTGAAACCCCTTCTTCAACCATCTTATCAAACTGCAATTCATGGCCGGGGCGCGCCTCGTGGGCCACTAACGTCCATGATGCGGCTTCGAAGGTAAAGTCATCATATTTGTCGGCTTTCTCGCCCGGTTTGGGCGGCATGTTAAGCGGCAGTACAAATACCCCACGCTGGCCGGTATTATTTAAAAACGGCGGCGGCTGCATGTACGGTGCAGGGCGTTGAGCGGTTTCGGCCTCTGTAGCCAGGCGGATAATGGCCGGGCGGTTAGGCAGCGTAACCAGTTGCTCCTTGCGGATGATATCTTCCACACCTGCAAGCGTGCGTTTATACAAGGGCATTATCGAATCACCGTGTACCTGTGCCTTTTTTAGTTCGCGCATCACATCGCGGTAATCAGTGGATGGCAGGTTGCGCTCCTTAGCGATTTGCACGGCAATCTCCTTCATCTGGTTTTGGATATCCGTAAAGGCGGTGTGCGCCAGTTTAGCAACCTCGGCGGGGGGGATATCTATACCATAACCCTCCAATTCCATGGCATATTCCTCCGCAGGTAAGCGGAAATCGGTGCGCGCTTTGGGTAGTATGGTAGCCCTGGTCCATTCGTCAAAAGCTAACAGTTGCTTTTTAAGCAGGTTGTAAGGTTCTTCCCAGCCCTTTAGTTCGTACTTTTTGCACAGCTCGGCAATACCCTCAACCACACTCGCGTTGCGCGACAGATCGGTTTCCATACGTTGTTTTGATGGGTAGATCATGTTTGGCTTTGCCATTTGTCGTTGGGCACGCTCCTTCAAAATATCAACCAGCGGGCGGTAGCCTTTCGCTAAACCTGCATACTTGCGTAAACGCGACACGGCGGCGGCATGTCGCGAGGCCTCGGTTTGCTCGTCAAGCAGCGCTTCCAAGCCACCATAAACCGAGGTAGTCGGGTTATAGAAAGGCACCTTGCGGCCACGATCAAAATCCTGCTGACGGAAGCCCAGTTTAAGGTGATCTATCAGGATTTGCAGATCCTGCTGCACATGTATCTCTTTTTCGGTTTGCAGGGCTTTTGTGTAGGCATTCACCAGCGCCTCCTCTTCCTTACGCTCGGCAAGGTCATTAGCCAGGGTGGGCACAGCAACCAGCGTATCATACTGCGCCAGCCCCTGAGACGAGCCATACTCCGGTGAATACTTTTTATCCAGCTCGATCAGCATCTGCGTGTACTTGTCGGATGTTTTTACCCAGTTTTTATTGTGCTGGGCTTGTACCGCGGCAGGCAGCAGCGAAACAGCCAGCGCGGCAGTAAATAGGTGTGAAAGTTTTATCATGAATGAGTTTTTATCAGTTAATGTTAAGATGGCGATTTACAAGATAAGTTACAAAAAGAAAAAGCCACCGTTAGGTGGCTTTTGTATGTTATATATAAATTTTATGTGTCATTTCGCACGAGGTACGAGGAGAAATCTGTCCGCTTATTTATGAACGCAGACAGATTCCTCTCTACCGTTCGGAATGACAAGAAGTTATTTAGTTTAACTCCCCCTTCAGGGGGCTGGGGGGCTTACACATTAAATCTAAAGTGCATAATATCACCGTCCTCAACAATATAAGTTTTGCCCTCAACGGATAATTTACCAGCTTCTTTGCAGGCGGCTTCTGAGCCGTAGTGTACAAAATCCTTATACTTAATTACCTCGGCGCGAATAAAGCCTTTTTCAAAGTCGGTGTGGATAACACCTGCGGCTTGCGGGGCGGTAAAGCCTTGGGTAATGGTCCATGCGCGTACTTCCTGCACACCGGCGGTAAAGTAGGTAGCCAGGTTAAGCAGTTTGTAAGCCGCTTTTATCAGCTTGTTAACGCCCGATTCGGCAAGACCAAGATCTTCCAAAAACATCTCACGTTCTTCGTAAGTTTCCAGTTGAGCGATCTCCGATTCTATCTGTGCCGATATGATCAGCACCTCGGCGTTCTCTTCCTTTACTGCTTCGCGTACGGCTTCAACGTAAGCATTGCCGGTATTTACTTCGGCTTCGCCAACATTACAAACATACATTACCGGTTTGGCGGTAAGCAGCCATATATCAGCGATGTGTTCCTTATCATCTTCTTCAACAGGCGCGGTACGTGCCGATTTGCCCGAAAGCAGGTGGTTTTTGTAGGTGGTTAACACCTCGAAAGCCTTTTTGGCTTCCTTATCGTTACCTACTTTGGCGGCCTTTTCTATCTTTTGGATCTTTTTCTCTATCGAGTCAAGGTCCTTTAATTGCAATTCGGTATCAATAATTTCCTTATCACGGATCGGGTCAACCGAGCCGTCAACGTGAATTACGTTATCGTTATCAAAGCAACGCAATACGTGGATGATAGCATTGGTAGCACGGATGTTGGCTAAAAACTGGTTGCCCAAACCTTCGCCCTTGCTTGCACCTTTTACCAGGCCCGCAATATCAACAATCTCGATAACGTTAGGCACTACGTTTTTTGGATTTACCAGTTCGGTAAGCTTGGTAAGGCGCTCATCCGGAACGGTAATTACACCCACATTGGGCTCAATAGTACAAAACGGAAAGTTGGCAGCCTGCGCCTTCGCGTTTGATAAGCAATTAAAAAGTGTTGACTTGCCCACATTCGGCAAACCTACTATACCACATTGTAAACCCATTTGTTTCTAACAGTCCATAGTCGATAGCCGATGGTCCATAGCCTGGTTAAGTTGCTTTTTGCCATCGACAATGGTCTATGGGCTATGGACTTGAAAACGCCGCAAAGATAACACAAAAAAATTCCTGTATTTTGAAAAAATAAACGACTTTTGCCAGCGGAAAATCAGGTTATAAAAATGTAAAAAGAGGGGCTTATGGAAGAAATGGTTGAACAGGTAGAATTAATACTGGAGCAGGAAGATGATGCGGCGCTACAGGAGTACCTGAACAACCTGAATATATCAGATGTTGAACAGCTGATAGACGAGCTTCCGGAGCATGGCCCCAAATTTATCGAAATTCTCTCTGTAAACCGTGCGGTAAACGTTTTCAGGATACTGGACTTTCGCAAACAGGAGCGTATAATCAAAAAAATTTCAGGAGGTAAGGTAGCCGAGATTATTAACGGCTTGCCGCCGGATGACCGTACAGCACTTTTCAGTGAGCTGCATGGCGATGCCGTAGCCAAGCTGATATTGCACCTGCCGCCGGCCGATCGCCGGGAAGCGTTATCCCTTTTGGGTTATGAGGAGGACAGTGTTGGCCGTTTGATGACGCCCGATTATATTGCCGTAAAAAAAAACTGGGATGTTAACCGTGTGCTTTCGCACATCCGCCGCTTTGGTAAAAACTCCGAAACCATTGATGTGATTTATGTGGTTGATGATAACCGCGTACTGCTGGATGATATACGTATCCGCGAGATATTACTTGTAAAACCCGAAACCAGCGTGAGCGACCTGATGGACGGCCGCCTGATTGCCCTGCGTGCCAGTGATCCGCAGGAAGAAGCCATTAATACCTTCAGAATGAATAACCGTGTGGCGCTGCCCGTGGTTGATGATGATAATGTGCTGCTGGGTATTGTAACGGTGGACGATATCCTTTGGATAGCCAACGAAGAATATACCGAGGATATTCAAAAAATTGGTGGTACCGAAGCCTTGGATGAACCTTACTTGGATGTTTCGCTTTTTACACTAGTAAAAAAACGTGTGGGCTGGCTGGTAATATTGTTTTTAGGGGAGATGCTTACCGCTACCGCGATGGGCTTTTTTGAAAAGGAAATAGAAAAAGCCGTGGTGCTGGCCCTGTTTATTCCGCTGATTATATCCAGTGGTGGTAATAGCGGCTCGCAGGCTTCAACGCTGATTATACAGGCTATGGCACTGGGTGAGGTTACGCTGAGCGATTGGTGGCGGGTTATGCGTCGCGAACTCATGGCCGGGCTGATGCTTGGTTTGGTGTTGGGCTGTATCGGCTTTTTAAGAATCTACGCGTGGTCTTTATTCTCGGATATATATGGCCCGCACTGGTTTTTAGTGGGGCTAACCGTAGGTATTACGTTGATAGGGGTGGTGTTATGGGGGTCATTAAGTGGCTCTATGCTACCTATTCTGCTTAAACGCCTGGGTGCCGACCCTGCCACATCGTCCGCGCCGTTTGTGGCTACACTGGTAGATGTTACCGGCTTGGTGATCTACTTTTCAATAGCGGTAATGCTGCTGCGGGGTATAATGCTTTAAAGACTTTACTCAACCTTCTTTTTCTCGATACGCTTGCGCATACGGCTTAGCGATGGATTGGTTATGCCCAGGTATGATGATATATGATAAGCGGGTATACGTTCAATTATCTGCGGATGCTCTTCAAGCAGCCTAAGGTAACGCTGCTCATGCGAGAAGAAGATGAATTCTTCAGTTCTTGTTTGCGCCATCGCAAAGAATGATTCAGCTAGTAACCTGCCGAATTTACTCCAGTTGGGGTGGGTGTCATAAAGCGTATTAAGGTCTGTATGCGATATAAAATAGATCTCCGAGTCTTCCATCGCTTCTATATAATACCAGCAGGTAGTTTGTGATATAAAGCTCCGGAACGAAACCACAAACTGGTTCTCTGAAAAGAAAAAGATGTTTTTCTCCTCATTGCTTTCCGGGTTACGGTAGTATATACGAAAGATACCCTTAACCACCAGCCCCAGGTCTTTACAAACCATGCGCTGCATATTAAAATAGTCACCTTTGGCAATCTTTTTCGCCTTCCATAAGTGCCTGCTATCGGCAATGTCCTGTTCGGTCAGCGGGGCAAATTTTTGCAGTTGCTGAAAAACAGTATCGTTTTTATCGTTCATGTTTACCGTGTTTGGTTAGGGATGAATGCTTGCAAAGTTGTGCACTAAAAATAGATTGGCTTTTAACTTAAGTTAATCAACGCAGGTGCAAAGTTAAGCAGGTAATTTTTTTTCGTTGAATGTAACTGCAATTGCAATGTCAGCTTTTATGCGTATTTTAACTTAAGTGAAAAACGGGTAATGTGATAAGGCGGATTTTTGAACCAACATAAACATTTAAGAATCATGACAGCAAGTACACAACCTAACACAACAGTAGCAGGAGGCGCTGTTGCAACTTCGACATCATTGCGTAACCTTTATTTTACACGTGCCTCATTCTCAATAGTGTGGGTTATTTTGATGGCCGTAGTTGGCAAAGCCCGAACGGACATAGCTGAAATTCTACTCATAATTTACCCCGCCTGGGACGTTGTGGGTACTTTTTTAGATATGCGCGCCAACCACGGCAGTTCGCCAAAAACAACACAATATGTAAATGCGGCAATTAGCACCATAACTACCATTGCCGTAATATTCGCCCTGCAAAAAGGCGTGCCCGAAACCTTAATAGTATTTGGCACCTGGGCAATAGGTACTGGATTGATCCAGCTTGTACTAGGCATCCGCCGCAAAAAATATTTAACCGGCCAATGGCCCATGATCATCAGCGGGGCACAATCTACCCTGGCCGGTACCTCGTTCATCCTGTTGGCACACGATCCAACCAAAGGCATTACCAGCCTGGCAGGTTATGCCGCCTTTGGTGCTTTTTACTACCTGTTGGCAGCATTCAGGCTGAACAAAACGGCTAAAAGTGAAGCTGCGTAATTATAGGTGAGTTATATGATATTAAAAAAGCCCCGCTATTGCGGGGCTTGGTATGAGTTTATTTTAACAAGGGTTGTTTAAATCTCGAATGAAAAATCTTCGTCGGCTTTGGCGGTTTCGTTGAACTCGTAACGCTTTTCGTTAACTTCCTGGTTGGCTTTAATGTAGTCTACCGTATCTTTCAGTCCTTCAGCAAATTTTTCGAAATCCTCTTTATATAAAAATATCTTGTGTTTTATAAATGCACCGTCTTCCAGGCGTTTTTTGCTCTCGGTTATGGTGATATAATAGTCGTTTGACCGGGTTGCTTTAACGTCAAAAAAATAAGTTCTTTTCCCTGCTCTTACCTTCTTTGAAAAAACCTCCTCACGCTCTCTGTTTTCAAAATCTCCCATGTTAAGTAATTGTTGTTTTTAGAATTGACTGGCATAAATATAAAGAAAAATTCAATTAGCAACTATTTTCATAATAATATTGTTAATTATTTCAAACTTTTGCCATCAACTTTTGTATGGGTTTAGCCTGGTCAGGCATTTTCTTCTTCGAGTAATTGCTTTTCGTACAAAGCAAAGTAGGCGCCTTTCTTATCCATTAACGTATGGTGATTTCCTTGTTCTATAATGCGGCCTTCATCAAGCACTAATATATGGTCGGCATTTTTTATGGTTGAAATGCGGTGCGCTATAATGATGCTGGTTTTGCCCTGCATCACTTTCCCGAGGTTATTCAATATCTCTTCCTCGGTACGGGTGTCAACAGCCGAAAGGCAATCATCAAACACCATGATCTGCGGATGTTTCAGTATGGCGCGGGCGATGGACACGCGCTGCTTTTGCCCGCCGGATAGGGTGATGCCCCGTTCGCCTATCATGGTGTCAAAGCCCTGTTCAAGCTCAATAATGTTGTTGTATACAGCGGCATCTTTAGCTGCCTGCTCAACCCTTGGCATATCCATTACATCAATAGCAAAGGCTATGTTACGGGCAATGGTATCTGAAAACAGGAAGATGGATTGCGGTACAAATCCGGTTTGCGAGCGGTAGGTGTCCAGATCGAGCTTATTTATCGGCGTACCGTCAATCAATACTTCGCCTCCGGTAGCATCATACATGCGCATCAGCAGGTTAGCAATGGTTGATTTGCCCGAACCCGTACGCCCGATAATTGCCAGCATTTGCCCCGGTTTTATACTGAACGATACCTCATTGAGCGCTTTAATGCCTGTTTCGGGATAGGTGAAGGATACCTTATTGAATTCAATATGCCCTTTAACTGTAGTTTTGATGCCGTTTACGGAAATGATCTCCGGTTGCTCGTGCAAAAACTCGTTAATGCGCTTTTGCGAAGCTGCGGCTCGTTGTATTAATGACGTTACCCAACCCAACGCCATTACAGGGAACATTAATTGACTGAGGTAAACAATAAACTCCGCTATATTACCGGGCGTGATGTTACCGTTCATCACCTCAACGCCGCCAACATACAACACAATAACATTGCTTAAACCAACCAATAAAAGCATCAGCGGAAAAAACAGGGCCTGCACACGCGCCAGCTCCATGGAGTGGATTTTATAATCCTCGCTCTCTGCGGCAAAGCTTTTGCGTATAAAGGCTTCGCGAACGTATGATTTTACTACGCGGATGCCCGAAAAGGTCTCCTGCACAAAACCCGAAAGAGATGATAAACGTTCCTGAATCTTCTCGCTCCGGGTGTTAATGATGTTATTTACATAATAGATGATGCCCGCCAGTATGGGCATAGGCAGCACCGAATAAATAGCCAGCTTAACGTTCACCGTAAGCATGGCGTATATCACCAAAATAAACAACACCACTGTATTCACGGTATACATAATGCCCGGGCCCAGGTACATGCGCACACGGCTTACATCTTCGGTTACGCGGTTCATCAGGTCGCCGGTGTTGTGGCGGCGGTAAAATGCCATTGATAATGCCTGATAGTGGCTGTATATCTCGTTCTTCAGATCGTACTCAATATGCCGCGACATGAGGATGATGGTTTGCCGCATAAAAAACAAGAACATGCCCCTGATAAGGGCAAGCGCCAACACCAGCAAACCAAACAGCAGCAGGCTCGATCCGAAAATATCATAGATTACCTGCTGGCGGTTAAAGCCGTCATAAAGTCGGTAAAGATCGATGTTCTCGGCAACCAGGTCAAACGCAACGCGGATAACCTGCGCCGGCAGTACACCAAAAATATTGGATGCCACGACGAAAAGTATACCCGGCAATAAACGCCATCGGTATTTAATAAAGAATTTATTAAGGTAAGCCAGGTGTTTCATAAGCCGAGGGCGTAAAGATAAATAAAATGCGGCGGCATGGGCGGCACTAAACCGTCAGCTTTTTGTACAGATATGCGTGTTTAAAAAACAGCTTTGCCGGTATTAAAAAAACACCTACTTTTGCGCCGTGCAATATTTAGTAATATTTATTGTTCATAAGTACAAAACAAGCTCAACCCAAAGATCGTTCTTACACAATGTTAAACAGAAGGCACTTACGCGTAAAGGTATTACAGGCGCTATACGGATACCACCAATCAAGCAACCGCGACATTAAACTCCACCAAAAAGGTCTTTTAAAGAGTGTAGATTCCGTGTACGAGATGTACATCTGGATGCTTTCGCTTATTCAGGAAGTGGTTGGCTATGCTGCTAACGATGCTGAAGAGCGTGCCAACAAGCACCTGCCTACGGCCGAAGATCTGAACCCAAATCTTAAAATTCTTGAAAACCGTTTTATAGCCTCATTGGCTGTTAATAAAGAATATGTTGCCGCGGTAAAAAAATATAAGATCGACTGGACGTTTGATCCGGAGCTTTTCAAATCGTTATTTAATACGCTTAGAGCAGCGCCGGAGTACAAGGAATACCTTGACCGTACCGAGGATAGCCTGCACAGCGACAAGGATATAATTAAGTTCATCTTTAAAAAGGTGATATTAAAATCATCGCTTGCCGAACAGGTGTTTGAGGATAAATTTATCAACTGGCCGGTTGACCGCGATGTGTTACAGGCGTTGATCGCTAAAACCTTCAAAAACTTCTCGAACGATAATTACGAGCTGAATAAGCTGGCCGAAGTTACTGTTAACTGGGAAGAGGACAGGGAGTTTATTATTGACCTGTTTGATCAATGTATCCGTCATGACGAGGAATATCAGGAGCTTATTGCTGTAAAAACTCAGAACTGGGAGCCTGACCGTATCGCCATGATGGACACTTTGCTGATGAAAATGGCTTTGACGGAATTCCTGAATTTTTCATCGGTACCGGTTAAAGTTACCATTAACGAGTATCTGGAAATTTCAAAGGAATTCAGTACACCAAAAAGTAACTCGTTCATCAACGGCATCTTAGATAAGATTTTGGCTGAATTGAAGGCCGGCAACAAGATCAAAAAAGCAGGTAGAGGATTGATTGAATAAATGGTAATATTGAATTGCTGTTAACCAACATTATAAAAATGAAAAAAGTATTTTTTACCCTGGCTGTCTCTGCTATCATTTTGACAGCTTGTAATCAGCGTAATTCATCTAATACGGAAAGTATTGATACCAATAGCAATAGCGCTGCCATAACGGAGGTTGACTCAGCTAATGCGCCGGTTGCTAAGTTTGAAAACGAAACGCATGATTTTGGTAAAATAAAACAAGGCGAAAAAGTAAATTTTGAGTACAAGTTTACCAATACGGGCAAATCTCCGTTGGTAATTACCAATGCAACTGCAAGCTGCGGCTGTACGGTGCCTGAGTGGCCAAAAACACCGGTTAAACCGGGAGAGAGCGCAGCTATTAAGGTTACGTTTGACAGCGCCAACAAATCAGGCTTGCAGGATAAGCTGATAACCGTTACCGCTAACACAGTGCCCGCGCAAACCGTAGTACACCTGGTGGGCGAAGTGGTAGCCAAGTAATAAACCGCATATTAATTTAAACATTTAAATACAAAACTATGGGTAATCCGCAACAACTCATTATGATGGGCCTCATCATATTGGTGTTCTACTTTTTTATGATACGTCCGCAGATCAAAAAACAAAAAGACCAGAAAAAATTTGTTGAAGACCTTAAAAAAGGAGACAAAATAGTTACAACGGCAGGCATACACGGCCGTATAATTGAATTGGCTGATACTACCATACTTATTGAAGTTGAGGGTGGCACCAAAATCCGTTTTGATAAAACCTCTATCTCGCTTGATGCCTCAAAGGCGCTTAACGCACCGGTAGCAACAAAATCATAAAATAAGTTGTTAAATTTATTGTGCCGTTCAGTTTTAATAAATTGAACGGCATTTTAATTTATAACGATGCCCATTATAAAATTATCACCGGCAGAACGCAGACGGCTTACGGCATTTACAACCTGTATTATACTGGCTGTGGTTGCCTGGGTGTTCGCTGTGCTTTCAACTCCGCATAATTTTACGGTGCCCAAAGTTATCGTTTTTAAAAATGCACCGCAGCGCCGGGCTTTTCACTCGCTACAGTCGGACACGGTGAATGCAACCGTACAGGGTAACGGCTGGCAAATGCTATTTTCGCGTTTTAACGATGACGAGAGTCAACTGACAGTTGATTTGCATACGCTTGATCAGCGCGATTATGTGGTACTCGGGTCGCAAATGCGCCGCATTAATGCCGCGCAACCCCAAAACCGGCAAATCATCGGCTTTGATCCGGATACGTTATATTTCGATTTCTCGAGCCGCAGGGTGAAAAAAGTGCCGGTTGAGTTAATTACTTCTATTGATTATAAGAAGCAGTTCGCGCAATCAGGAGATATTGTGCTAAAACCCGATTATGTAACGATTAGCGGGCCGTCGGAACTGATCAGCCGGATAACATCCTGGAATACCGATACCCTGCAGTTGGATAACGTGAGTGAGCCGGTAAGCAAGCAGCTAAAAATGCAATCGGTAAAAGAAGTGAACATGACGGTTTACCCTAAAACCATACAGGTAAAAATACCGGTTGATGAATTTACCGAAAAAACACTCGATATACCGGTTAAGGTTATCAATAATCCACACTACTATAACGTTAAGGTATTGCCGCAAAAAGTGAAAGTTACGTTCATGACTTCGTTAACCGACTACCCTGATATGGATGATGCCTTTTTTGAGGCAACGGCCGACCTGAGCTTGTGGGAGCAGAAGGGGTATCATGCCCTTCCCGTAAAAATAAAACGCACGCCCCCTTACTGCCGCATTGTTAAAATAGAACCGGCTGTAGTTGATTTCATTATAAAAAAATAAATGCTTAAGATAGGACTGACCGGCAACATAGGCAGTGGCAAAACCACGGTAGCCAAAGTATTCGAGGTATTGGGCATCCCGGTTTTTTATGCCGATGCCGCCGCCAAGAGCGTAATGGTTAGTGATGCCGAGCTGATTAAGGGTGTTAAGCAGGCCTTCGGGAGCGAAGCCTATTTTGCCGATGGCGCGCTTAACCGTAAACATATAGCCGATATTGTATTTAATAACGCTGATGAACTGGCACGATTAAACGCCTTGGTACATCCGGCAGTGTTTCGGGCTTTTGATGAGTGGGTGTTGCAGCAAACCAAAGCGGCGTATGTAATTAAGGAAGCCGCGATATTATTTGAGAGCGGATCATATAAAATGTGCCATCAAACCATATTGGTTTCTGCCCCGCTTGAGCATCGTTTGCAGCGGGTGATGCAGCGCGATGGTATAAGCAGGGTAGAGGCTGCCACCCGAGATGCACGACAAATGAGCGAAGAACAAAAAAGTAAGCTGGCTAACCATATTATTAATAATGATGGCAGCCGGTTAGTAATACCACAGGTGCTTGCCCTGCACCAGCAATTTTTAGCCGTAAAAGCTTGATGATATTGGATGATTTTGTGCAGTTTGATGCCAACGGCCTCTACTGTAAGTACGGTGGTTTTTACATTGACCCGGTGCAACCGGTTGAAAAGGCAGTAATATCGCACGCTCATGCCGACCATGCTGTTGCTGGCAACCGCGAGGTATGGTGTACTGTCGGTACACAGGCATTTATGCTGTTTCGTTATACTAAAAACGCGGCTAAGATTTTTAACGTCGCAGTATACCGGCAGCAATTTAACATATGCGGGGTGGCGATCACTTTTATACCGGCCGGCCACATGCTGGGTTCGGCCCAGGTGTTAATGGAATACCAAGGCACCACTTACCTGTATACCGGTGATTTTAAATTACAAGCCGATGCCACTTGTGAGCCTTTAGAATGGGTTAAAGCTGATGTATTGATTACCGAGAGCACCTTTGCCAACCCGGCAACGCAGCATCCTGATCCGGTGCTGGAAATTAGCAAGCTAAATGACATCAAAATAAATATACTGCTTGGCGCTTATGGCCTGGGTAAAAGCCAACGATTGATCAGGTTAATTAATGATCATGCTCCGCAGAAAGCAGTATTGGTACACCACCGTATTATGCCGCTCAACTTGGTTTACGAAAAAGCAGGTTATGCCTTGGGGAAATATCAGCTGTACAACCGAAAACTGATGAAAAATCAGCAGGAGTACGTTTACATTGTGCCGCCATTTACGTTTGATAGTTATATAAGAGCCACGGGTGTAAAACGCCTTTTTGCATCGGGATGGAAAAACCTGCAGGTAAACAGCCAGGATACCCTTTACATATCTGATCATGCTGACTGGAACGATATACTGGAGATGATTAAACAAGTGCAGCCAACCCAGATTTGGACCCTGCATGGCGATGGTAAACATCTGCGCGAGCACTTTAACGATACCTTGTTTGTAAAGCTTTTAAACTAATGCTTAAAGAGGGTTTAGATTATTATTTTAATGCCGACGGTTTAATGGTATTCACAAAAGAATATCACCAAAAACGCGGTTATTGCTGTAAAAACCAATGTTTACATTGCCCGTGGAACTATCGGACGGAAAAACAATATACGCAAATTAAAAAATAATAAACATATTTGCCTTTTAGGCATTTATATACACTATGCGAATAGAGGACGAGATACAAAGTACTAAGTTTGAGGATAATTACCATAAGGTAATCATAAATGTTGCATACACGCAAAGCTGGCTGAGCAACTACTCGCGCCCGCATTTTGAAAAGTATAATCTCACTACGCAGCAGTTTAATATACTACGTATTTTGCGCGGGCAGTACCCAAAACCTGCAACAGTCAACCTGCTGAAAGAACGTATGATCGACAAGATGTCTGACGCGTCTCGCATAGTCGACCGTTTGGTGCAAAAAGGACTGGTATCACGCTGTACTAACTCAAAGGACAGGCGCGCGGTAGATATCCAGATCAGTCAGCAAGGTTTGGATATACTGGCTAAAATGGACGTGGAATTTAAATCAAAAGACCTTTTAAAAGATCATCTTACCGAGGAAGAGGCCGCCCAGTTAAGTGATTTGCTGGATAAGTTAAGAGGATAATACTGCTACAATAAAAATCCGCCTAAAGCTATACCAATACCTAACAATACGGCTATCATTTTGCGCAGGTTAAATTTATGATCAGCGCTTGATTCAAACAGGATAGTAGTTGATATATGCAAAAATATACCGATTACTAAACCCATGATCCGGTTAAAGTATTGCTGCAGGTTGCCTATACCGCCGTTGCTCAGTGAATTGCTAAATATGTAGCCGGCAGGCGTCATGAGTGCAAATAACAGCACAAAAAATACAATTCGGCTTTTGCTTTGGTTGTGCGCCAGTAACACGCTGCCCAGGGCGAACGAAGCCGGGATGTGGTGCAGGGCAATACCAAAAACCAATTCATGCTGGTGCCCTTCGGCAATAGGCATACCCTCTAAAAACGCGTGAACGCACAGGCTGAGCATTATACCGAAAGGAAATGCGGCATGATCGTGCGCGTGTTTATGTATGTGCCCATGTTCAATACCGTCCGAAAACTGCTCGAGGATGATCTGGAACAGAAAGCCGATCAGGATGAAAACGCCTACCATGTTATCATCGCCGTGATAAGCGTCGGGTATTAAATGTAGAACCGTTATGCCGAATAAATAAGCGCCGCTAAAGGCCAATACCAGCTTAAGGAATTTATGATTTCCGCCTTTAAATAAAAAAACAGCCGTGCCGCCTAAAAAGGCACTAAAAAAAAGGAGTAAAAGTTGCAGGTTGCTCATTTATGATATCAGAAGCCGGGTTGAAATTTTTTAAACAGTTGTGCAATGCCAAAGCCAACAATTAGGCCGAAAAGCGCGCCGCCCATTACATCAATAGGGAAATGGACGCTTACATATACCTGCGCAAAGCAAATGCTTGCCGCCCATAGCATACTTACCCACCATATCCATCGCCAGCGGCGACTAAAAACCATGCTTATAAAGGCTGCCATAGCAAAATGATCGCTGGCATGGGTGGATGGGAAGCTATAGCCGGATCCGCATCGAACACGTGGAATATCTTTTTCGGCGGTAACAGGATCGCGGCAGGGGCGTACCCTTTGTATAGCGGGTTTGATGATGCTCGCGCTCACAAAATCAGCAACGCCGGCGCTTGCTGCCAGCATTAAAACGATGATTATGCCCACTTTACGATATTTATAGATGCAAAAACCGATAATAAATATGTACAGCGGTATCCAGAAACGGGCGTTACGCAAAAGTGGCATCAGCCAGTCGAAAAAAGGGTTCGATAGGTCGTGATTAATAAAGTAGAATAAATGCCGGTCGAGTTGTAAAAGTTGTTCGGGCATCAGGTTGTTGTTAGCGCCAATTTTTGCGAGTGCAAATATAGCCATTAAATTGTCGGTTAAAACAACGTGGGCATTACATTGTGTCAGCTAAATATAATTACTTTTGCGCCAAACTTTATTTGCATTGACACTAATCAAATCAATAAGCGGCATCAGAGGTACTATCGGTGGATTGGCCGGCGAGGCGCTAACGCCGTTGGATATCGTAAAATTCACCTCGGCGTATGGTAGCTGGGCGGTAAAAAAATCAGGCATCAACAAGATCGTCATTGGCCGTGATGCCCGCATCTCGGGCGAAATGGTGAGCAGCCTGGTAACCGGCACCCTGCAAGGCCTGGGTATCGACGTAATAGACCTTGGCTTGAGCACCACCCCAACGGTAGAAGTAGCCGTACCGCTGGAAAAAGCCGCAGGCGGCATCATCCTGACCGCGAGCCACAACCCCAAACAATGGAACGCCCTGAAACTGCTGAACGACAAAGGCGAGTTTATCAGCGATGCTGATGGCAAGGAAGTACTGGACATCGCCGAAGCCAGCGATTTTATTTATGCCGATGTAGACAGCCTGGGCAAGGTAACGCAGGACGACAGCTACCTTCAAAAACACATTGACCTGATACTGAACCTGCCGTTGGTAGACAAAGAAGCCATTAAGCAAGCTAACTTCAAAATAGCGGTAGACTGCGTAAACTCCACAGGCGGTATCTATGTACCGGCACTGCTGAAAGCATTAGGCGTAGAAACCATTTACGAACTGTATACCGAACCTAACGGACACTTTCCCCATAATCCCGAGCCATTGCCCGAAAACCTGACGGCGATAGCCGAAACAGTAAAGGAAAACAAAGCCGACCTGGGTATTGTGGTAGACCCGGATGTAGACAGGCTGTGCTTTGTAAATGAGGACGGCAGCATGTTCGGTGAAGAATACACCCTGGTAGCTGTGGCCGATTATATACTAAAACATACCCCGGGCAATACAGTATCCAACCTGTCATCAACCAGAGCGTTAAGAGATGTGACCGAAACCCAAAACGGCAATTACACAGCTGCCGCGGTAGGCGAAGTGAACGTAGTGAACAAGATGAAGGAAACCAATGCCATCATCGGCGGTGAAGGTAATGGCGGAGTGATCTATCCGGAATTGCACTATGGCAGGGATGCACTGGTGGGCATCGCCCTGTTTCTGACGCATTTGGCAAAGGAGAAGAAAACCATCTCTGAACTCAGGAAAACCTACCCGGAATACTATATCTCCAAAAATAAGATAGAGTTACAGGCAGGTATGGATATCGACGGATTGCTGAAACAAGTAGAGGAAAAGTACAAGGATCAACCTTACAGCACCATAGACGGGTTGAAGATAGAATTCGGTAAAGAATGGGTACATTTGCGCCGGTCGAACACCGAGCCGATCATCCGCATTTATTCAGAGTCAACCAGCGAGGCAGCAGCAACTGCTTTGGCTGAACGACTGATTGCTGATATGAAGGCGATTTTAAAGATATCGTAAGGTATTGTACGGTATATTTGCCGTGTAAAAGGACGTAAACAACCGTGAGCGGAGCGATCTGCCCACACATAACTGATCAACATAATGCGTGTTTATTTTGATAACGCGGCCACCACGCCGCTTGACCCTGAAGTATTAAAAGAAATGTACAAGGTGATGGAAGGCCAGTTTGGCAACCCGTCATCCATACATGCACATGGCCGTGAAGCGCGTACCCTTATCGAACGCGCGCGGAAAACTATCGCCAATTTATTGCACACCTCACCCGCCGAAATATTTTTTACCAGTGGCGGCACCGAGGCTGATAATACAGCAATTAAGTGCGGCATTGTTGATCATGGTTTAAAGCACGCCATTACCAGCAGGCTGGAGCACCATGCGGTGTTGCATACCCTCGAGGCGATGGAGAAAACAGGCATCATTAAACTAAGTTATGTTGATACCGACCATAAGGGTAATATTGATTATGCCCACTTGGAAAAGCTGTTACAGGATAACGAACGCAGCTTTGTATCGCTGATGCATGCCAACAATGAGATAGGTACACTTACAGATATTGAGCGTGTTGGCGACTTGTGTGAGCAATACAATGCTCTTTTTCATAGTGATACCGTGCAAACCATGGGGCATTTTACGCATGATTTAAGCAAGCTGAAAGTACACTTTTTGGTGTGTTCGGCGCACAAACTGCATGGGCCAAAGGGTGTAGGCTTTTTACATATCAATCATCGTATTAAAATAAAGCCCATGATACACGGCGGCTCGCAGGAGCGTAATATGCGCGGCGGTACCGAGAATGTTTACGGTATTGCAGGTTTAGCCAAATCGCTTGAATTGGCTTATGCCGAAATGGAGGAGCACCGCGCGCATGTGCAGGGTATTAAAACTTACATGATAGAGCAACTGAAAGCAGAGATACCGGGAATAGGTTTTAACGGAGAGATTGATCCGGACAAAAGCTTATATACTGTTCTAAATGTATCTTTCCCTGAAATGGAAATGGCCGATATGTTGTTATTTAACCTGGATATTGCCGGTATATCCGCATCAGGTGGTAGTGCCTGCAGCTCGGGTACTGATATCGGTTCGCATGTGCTAGGGGCTATCGGTGCCAATCCGTCACGCGCTTCGGTCAGGTTCTCTTTCTCCAAGTACAGCACAAAGGACGAAGTTGATTACACGGTGGCAAAACTAAAGGATGTTTGCCTGGTGAAAGCATAAAGCGTTTCGGGGTTATTAACAATCCTGCAAAGATTAATCATACAACGGCCGGTTGATTTCTTAAATAAAGAAAACAATCGGCCTTTTTTATAGGTTACTTAATTAGTAATTAAAATTGATAACCTATGATGACAACAAACGATATGGCCTGGAATGATCGGGATGATCAGTTGAGGCGAGAAAACGAAGGCGCTTATGCCGGTCAGGAATACTCAACTTCAGGTCGCGCTGTTGACCCTGATGAGGAAGAGCTTGACGAGGAGGATGAATTAGCTTTCGAGGATGAAGATGAACTGGATTCGGAAATTGAGGATGATGAGATTGACGATACCGACCCGCTATATGATGAAGAAGACGAAGACGACGATACTTTAACCGCGGGTTACACCAATACGCTTAGTGATGATGCCGCGTTTAACCGTAACTACGATGCTTCGGAAGGTAGCGAGTTTAACGAGGATAAGGATTTTGAAGCGCATTTAAATCCGGAATCGGTTGATCCTGATCCAAATGAAATACCTGAGAAGGAAGAGTCGGAAAATGAAGGTTCGGGTTACACGCCAAGCCGCGAGTACAGCGAGCCGCAGGAAGGTAACGATGCATCGTACAGTGAACAAAACGATGTAACGCCGCCCGAGCACAGGGAATTCCCGGCCGAGGGACCGGCAAAAACGGATTTTGAAGCACGTCCGCATGGCCGCACAACGGGGCGTATGTTAGGCCATGAACCAGGTACCGAAGGTATTTAGTAACACGATAACAATTAATATAAAGGCCGGTTAGTAGTAACCGGCCTTTTGTTTTGTCGTCCGTTTGTCATTCCGTAATCAATAGTAAAGGCGGGTTAAACCATCGGTATTCAACACAGTCATAACTATACAAACAACGATAGAACGTAATGAAAAAGTTGATATTGATGATGGCAATTGTAGCCGGTTTAGGTTTAGCGGCACATGCGCAAACAGAGGTTAGGCCACATAAAACTGCCCAGCAAAAGGCAGATATTTTAAGCAAAAAAATGCAGAGCGAATTAGCGCTTAGCCAAGCTCAGTCTGTTAAGGTGCATGATATTTTGCTGAAACAGGCTACCAGCGTAGATAGCTTGAAAGCGGCTAACAAAACTGCCGATAACAAGCGCCATAACCGCAAGGCAATAAAAGCGATAATGGAAACAACCGACAAGCAGATAACCGGTGTGTTAAATGCTGACCAGGTTAAAAAATATAACCAGCTTAAGGCAGATAAGGTGTATAAGATGCAGAAGAAGAGAGCCGAACAAGCTGGTAAAGTGCAAGGTTGATTTGATGTGGTAGATTGATTATGTTTAGTGAGAGAGGAGCGGGCGAAAGCCCGCTCTTTGTTTATATCAGGCTGTGCTTAAAATTGTAGTTAAGCAATTGCGGTACATTAACGCTGTCAACCTGTTTCCATTCATTCAGTTCATCAATAAACTTAGGTCTGGGTAAATCAGCTCTTTCAGCGGCATGGGTATAAAAGCTGCTCTTGGCCGGGTGTTCAGGTGAGGCGGCATTATAGATATGGCCAAAGCCCTCTCTTGTCAAAATAGCTTCGGTGATACCCAGGCAATCATCTAAATGTATCATGTTAATAGGTGCTTTGCCATTGGGCATGTTAGTTTTACCTGCGAAAAAGCGACCTGCATCCCGGCTAGGGCCAAATAATCCCCCAAAGCGAATAATGGTTGTAGTAAAACCGGACGCGTTTGTTAGCAGTTCTTCAGCAACAAGCAGTACCCTGCCCGATTCGGTTGATGGTTTTGGCGGATCCATTTCTGTAACCACGCCGTTATTATCGCCATATACCCCGGTCGAACTGATATAGATCACATGGTCAACAGTCGCGCTTGCTTTTGCAGCCTTTATTATGTTTTTTATCTGTGGTATATAGTTTTCGCCATTGCCGCTCCGCACCCTTGGTGGTATCGCTATCACCAATATTTTACTCTCAAAAAATAAAGGGTTTAAGGCGTTTTGTTCATCGCCTGCATCAATTAAAAAAGGTTCAATACCCTGCTCACGTAGCAATTTTAATTTTTCCGTAGAAGTGGTTGATCCTTTAACCGAATAGCCTGCCTTTACCAGTTGCCTGGCCAAGGCAAGGCCATACCAGCCGCATCCCAAAATACTTATTGTTTTCCCTTTACTCATAGTGGGTAAAGCTACTAAAGTAAGCGAATTGCTGATAATATTATTGTTATAGCTTTAAGTTGTTAACTGGACGTTAATTATCAATCTTTAAAATATAGTTTGTTATTAACGCCAAATTTGCAAATAACCAGCAGTTTTATTTGTATTTTGGTACCGCTTATAGTTGTGCAAAAATATTATGTCCCCTTTTTAATTTTTTTTGCCGCCATGGCCTTGCTGGCTACTGGCGCGTCGTTTGCAATGGCACAAGTTGCTAATGATAGCCTGGTAAAAAAAATAAAGACAATTAAAAACCCCGACTCCGCTTTAGCATACGCCGACGCGCAGATAAACCTGGCCAAACGAAATAAGGATAAGTCGCTTGAAGGCCGCGCGTTGTATGGAAAATCGTACCGCTTGTACATGAATGGTGATGAACTCGGTGCACTCGATCTTGCCCGCAAAGCCCATAAGCTGGTAACTCCGCGCGACTCATTCGTCTACATAAAATCTGCAACGATGATGGCCTATATGCTTGGCCGTCATAATGGCGAGTTAGATGCTTTAAAAATAGCTTTCGGGGCGCTTAAGGTTGCCGAAGCAAACAGGTGGAAACGCCTGGGCGCTGACTGCCATATTTGTATTGCCGATATTTACCGATCGATGGATCGCCCGTCGCAGGCGCTTAACCATGCGCAGCAGGCCGCCGTTGATATGAAGCTTTCGAAAGATACTTCCATGTATATTATCGCGCTAAGCACATTATCAAACATATACTCTCAACGGAACTTCCAAACCAGGTACAACACTATTAAGGCGGTTGAGTATATGGAGTTAATATTAAAAAAGCCGTATGCTGATAAACTTACCAACTTTGAGCGTGCGCGATACCTGAGCAACCTGGGGCGCCTGTACGAAATGCAGAAGCGGTTTGATAAAGCAAGCATAGTTTTACTTGAGGCTATTGATATTTGCGAGCGTGAAAACTATCCGGCCATAGCCAAGCACGCCTTAAACGAGATGGCGACCTTACGTAACGATCAGGGCCGCTACCAGGAAAGCATAGAGTTTTCAAAACGTGCGTTAGCTCTACAAACCGATGAGCAAACCAGCAGGTTGATGCAGCGCAATATTTATAACCGGCTGAGCGACTCATACGAGGGCTTGAAGAACTATAAAGAAGCATTAAAGTATTACAAGCTCTATCGAGATATAAGTGACACCATAACGAGCCTCGGCCTAACTAATGCGGCAACCGAACTGAACGAAAAATACAAGCTTGATAAGCGGCTGCTGCTTGAGGAAGCTAAATCAAAACTGGCCAGGCAACAGCGTAACTTTAGCGTAATTATAGTGTTTATCGTAGTTATCGGGTTTGTTATAGTATACAGGTGGTATTATTTTAAACGGCAACGCGAAGCTAAATTGTTGGCTAAGGAGCATAAGCAGCTCGCACGGCTCGATGCTATGAAGACGAGCTTTTTCGCTAACATCAGCCATGAGTTACGCACCCCGTTAACGTTGATTATGGGGCCGCTTGATGTGCTGGTTAACCAGCAGATTTTAAATGAAGAAAAGCGAAGGATGCATCTTGAAACCGTTTGGCGTAACAGTAAAAAGTTGCTGGGCATGGTTAATGAGTTGCTTGATCTGGGTAAGATAGAAGCCGGTAATTTGCCCATTCGGTTGCAAAAACTGCAACTGCTCCCTTTTGTGCGCATGCTTTACCAGGGATTTGCATCAGCCGCAGAGCATCGGCAAATACGCTACTCAATAATCTGCAGTATCGATAAGGATATGATGGTGGAGATTGACCGTGAAAAATTGGAGAAGATCATCAATAACCTCATATCAAACGCGGTAAAATTTACGCCTGCAAACGGTTCCATCTATGTAAATGCCGTTGCGAAAGCAGGGCAGTTTGAATTCACAGTGGCTAACACCGGTACAGGCATTCACCCCGATGACTTAAAGAATATTTTTGACCGCTATTATCAGGGGAATAAAGTTACGGCAGAAGGCGGTACAGGCATTGGTCTGGCAATCTCGCGTGAATTTACCGAACTGCTTGGTGGTAAAATTGAAATAGATAACGAGTGGGGTAAGGGTGTAGTATTCAAGGTAAACCTTCCTCTAAAGGTTGTTGATGAAATGCCTAAGCAAGATGATGCCGGTGTATCTGAAATTGAGGAAGAGGATTCACCTGTGGTACAAGGGCAGTTTACCGTTATGGTAGTTGAAGATCACAGCGAAATGGCACATTATATATCGGCTGTTTTGAAGTCTGACTACCAGGTAGTAACCGTTAATAATGGTGTTGAGGCGCTCGCCAAGCTTGAGGGAATGACGCGAAAACCAGATCTCATCATATCAGATGTAATGATGCCCCTGATGGATGGGTTTTTGTTGCTGGAGCACCTTAAAAAACATGATGAATATCACCGCATCCCTGTTATAATGCTTACCGCGCTTGCCGATTCGCCTAATAAGCTTAAAGCGCTCACCATTGGGGTTGATGATTACATAACCAAGCCCTTTTTAAGCAGTGAGTTACTGGCTAGGGTAAGCAATTTACTGGGCAATGTTCTGAGCCGGACCGCCCAACCGGTTATTGCCGATGATGATGAAGCTGACGAGGTTCAGGACATGGCAACGTCTCCTGCGGATTTGGCCTGGTTGAACCAGGTTGAGCAGCTTATACGTAAACAGGTAGGTAAAGCTGATCTGAACATTGCCATGCTAAGCTACGATCTTAACATCAGCGAGCGGCAGTTAAATCGCCGTATAAAAGCTATAACCGGGCTAACGCCAAATAAATATATCCGGGTGATCCGTTTGCAGATTGCCCGTGAAGCCATCGATAGCGGAAAGTACCGTACAGTTGCCGAGATTTCGTACGCTGCCGGGTTTGAAACGCCTGCCTATTTCTCCAAGCTTTTTAAAGCTCATTACGGGCGCGATGTTAACGATATGTTATAGCGCTATCACTGTCTGTTTTGTTTTGCTTTGATTTAGTGTAAGTTAACGTAATATGTCGGTTTTGTTAAAAATTAAAATGGCAGTTATGTTAACGTAAATGTCCGTTTTGTTGGTAGGTATTTACCCACATTTGGGTATAAACTATAACAACTCAATTCGAATGAATATTTTAATTGACGAGCAAAATTTAACGAGTATGGTTATATCCCCTAAGCCGAGAGCCATTGTTGTATGCCCGCGATGCAATAACGATAATTGTGACCGTATTCCACGAAGCAAGATTGTGAAACTATTATTTGCCGATAACATGCGCCATTACAAATGTGCAAAGTGCTTTAAAAAGTTTTACAAATCCGGTCAGGAATAAAATTTCACCTTAAACCATCTTTATAAACTTAGGTACCCGTTCTTTATAGCGGTTTTAATGTGATGCTCTCCGGTAACGGAGGGCATATTTTTTAGTAAATAGCTGTTGCATCGTTGGGATGATTTTTAAAACTTTATTAAATTAACAGCATGAAATTAACTGACCTTTACTTTAAACCGGCCAAAGCCCTGGCCGCCGTCGGCGTTTTTGCCGCGGTTTCGGGCAGTTACGTATCCTTCGCCCAAACAAAGGATGCCATTGTTGATAACATTGTTAAGGAATCCAATCAAAACTCGCAGCTAAAAAACCTGGCGCACGAGCTGCTTGATGTTGTTGGCCCGCGCCTTGTTGGTACGCCGCAGATGGAGCAGGCGAATAAATGGGCAGTTGAAAAATACAAGAGCTGGGGTATTGCCGCCCGTAACGAAAAATGGGGCGAATGGCGTGGCTGGCAGCGAGGCATATCACATATTGATATGGTATCGCCGCGCGTGCACACCCTTGAGGCTACTCAACTGGCCTGGAGCCCCGGCATGAAAAAAAGCGTTACCGCTGAACTGGTGATCATTCCGGATTTAGCCGACTCAGTAGCATTTAAAAAATGGCTACCCGCGGTTAAAGGCAAGTTTGTTTTAATATCCATGATGCAGCCAACCGGCCGCCCTGATTATAACTGGAAGGAATTTGCTACGCCCGAATCGTTTGAAAAAATGAAAAAGGAGCGTACCGCCCAAACAGAAGCCTGGGCCGCACGGATACGTAAAACAGGCTACAATGGCCGAACGCTTCCTGTTGCGCTCGAAAATGCTGGCGCTGCCGGCGTAGTGATTAATAACTGGTCGGCAGGTTTTGGCGTTGATAAAATATTTGGCGCTTACACCAAAAAGGTTCCTACCATAGATGTAGCCCTTGAAGATTATGGTTTGTTGTATCGCCTGATCGAGTCGGGCCATAAGCCAAAGATCCGCGTGCAAACCGAATCAAAAGAGAACGGTGTGGTGCCAACATTTAACACCATTGCCGAAATTAAAGGCAGTGAAAAACCAAACGAATATGTAATTCTTTCGGCACACTTTGACTCTTGGGATGGCGGCACCGGCGCTACCGATAACGGTACCGGCACGCTTACCATGATGGAAGCCATGCGCATCCTTAAAAAGATATATCCAAACCCTAAACGTACCATATTGGTAGGCCATTGGGGCAGCGAGGAGCAGGGCCTGAACGGCTCGCGCGCCTTTGTTGAAGATCATCCTGAAATTGTAAAGAACATTCAGGCTGTATTTAACCAGGATAACGGCACCGGCCGCGTGGTAAACCTGAGTGGCCAGGGCTTTTTACATGCTTACGATTACCTGGGCCGCTGGTTAAGCAAGGTGCCCGACAGCATCCGTAACCATATCGAAACATCATTCCCCGGTGCTCCTGGCCGTGGCGGATCTGATTTTGCTTCTTTCGTAGCAGCGGGTGCGCCTGCATTTTCGCTAAGTTCGAACAGCTGGTCGTACGGTAATTATACCTGGCATACCAATCGTGATACTTACGATAAAATAGTGTTTGATGATTTGCGTAACAATGCCATGCTGGCCGCTATACTGGCTTACCTCGCCAGCGAGGATCCGGCTAAAACATCTAACGAGAAAAGCGTGATGCCGGTTAACCCGCGCACAGGCGAGCCAACTAAATGGCCCGATCAAACATCGCCAACCCGCAGAGGTGGTTTAGATTAAATTTTTAATTTATTACATATGCAGCAAAGGCACCGTGTGGGTGCCTTTGCTGCATATGTGCTTTTACTTTTTTGATGTGGCTACTATAACAATGCCACCTATTAGCAGTACACCACCCAGGTAGGGCGGCCAGCTTACGGTTTTCTCTTTATCTGCCGAAACTTGTATCGGCCCGGCATCTATTACCTTTTCTTTTTTGGTGTAACTAAAACCTGTCCATATCAGCATGGCGGCGCCTATTATAATCAGTATTATTCCGGTAACTCTGTTCATCATCTTTTGGTTTATGTAAGATGATAAGTGGCACAGGCCGCAAAATGTTTTATTTTTGATGACATGACCACTGCCTTTTGGCTCAAATACCGATCAACCTTGCTGTACGGGGTGTTACTGGCTCTGCTGCTTTTTTTGATGAAGTGGCTCGAGGTACGATTGCTCATTATAAACCATTTGTTTGAAATTTATGCTGGCTGTATTGCCGTACTTTTCACCGCCCTGGGTATATGGATCGCTGTAAAGCTTACCAGCCCTAAGGTTAAAACTTTGGTGATTGAAAAACGGGTGTTTATTGATAACGCCGCGGCATTTGTTTTTAATGCCGACGCCTTGCACACCACAGGCCTTAGCGCCCGCGAATTAGATGTTTTACAACTGATGGCGCAAGGTTTAAGTAACCAGCAAATTGCCGATCAACTGTTTGTTTCGCTGAATACCGTTAAAACGCATACCTCAAAGATACTCGATAAGCTGGATGCGGGCAGGCGCACGCAAGCTGTTGATAAGGCACGTAAGCTGGGGCTTGTTCCATAAGGCTCACTATTTGGTATGATACGGCGCGCTTTTAACAAAATCACCCGAAAGTATGAGTTCTAATATTGCCGTTATAGCCACTTTTACCGCCACAAAACTTTATAACACATGAAAAAATATGTAATTACTTTCGGCATTATCGCGGGTGTCATTGTAAGTGCGATGATGGTTTACTCCATCACCTCTTGTTACAATTCGCTCGATTTTGATGGCAGCGAGATTATTGGCTATAGCTCCATGATCATTGCCTTCTCGTTTATTTTTGTGGCGATAAAAAACTATCGTGATAAAAATAATGCAGGCATCATTTCATTTGGCAAGGCATTCCGGATAGGCTTATTTATTACCCTGGTGGCATCAACTATTTACGTGTTGGTGTGGGTGATTTACTTCTATAATTTTGTGCCCGATTTTATGGATAAATACACCGCTCATACTATACAGCAAGCCAAAGAAAGCGGCCTGTCAGCAACAAAATTAAAAGACCAAACTGCCCAAATAACTAAAATGAGCGAGATGTATAAAAATCCGTTATTTGTTGTGCTGTTTACTTATATGGAAATTATGCCCGTAGGGTTAATTATCTCGCTGATAGCCGCGTTGATACTTAAGCGCAATACTTCAAAAGTTGTTGCAACATAATTATCATATTACATCCTGTCAGCCCACCTAAACCGTTTGGACGTTTTTATGCGTGCAACATGAAATTATAAAAATCGTTAATTAGATAAAACCGCAAACTACTTCAGGAGTTTACAGGAGGCGCAAAGCATAACCGACAATAATCTATGTAATGACTACCCGATTGATTAGGTACAGTAAATAGGCAATTGTAAAGATTTGTGTTTTAGCCATTACAGAATAAAAACGTATTTAATACGTTAATACGCCGTCCTGATTTGGGATAAACACACTAATAAGCGATATTTATATTATATACACCAAACACACACATGAATTACAAACAATTGCTGGATGAGGCAAAGGATCACGTCATCAAATATTTTCGTGATCACAATAACCCCGATCTGGTATATCATAATTTAAGCCATACCAAAAATGTGGTGGGCGCTGCTATGCAGATAGCCAACCATTACCAGCTGAACGACGAGGACTATTTTATTGTAATAGCCGGTGCCTGGTTTCACGATACCGGTTACATGGTTGACGCCTCAAAACACGAAGAAAGCAGCGCCCAAATCGCAGCCGATTACTTAAAGCATAAAGGCGTTGATGCGGTAATAATAGCCAAAGTTCAGGGCGTTATAATGGCCACCAAAATGCCGCAAAATCCTAACGGATTGCTTCAGGAGATCATGTGTGATGCCGACCTTTTTCACCTGGGTACGGTTGATCAGCGTAAAGGCAGCAGGCAGCTGCGCGAAGAGATGCTGCTGTTTTGCAAAATGGATATCAACAAAGCCGATTGGCGGCAAAAGACCATCAGCCTGATGGAAAATCACCGGTATTTTACCGATTACTGCCGCCTGCTGCTGGATGACCAGAAAGCTAAAAACCTCGCGGAGCTGAAGGAAAAGCAAAGTAAAAATGACGCCAAACAGCAGGATATTTTAGTGTTTGATAAGCAACATGAGGTCAATAAAAATGATGATGAGCCCGAAAAAAAGAAAAAGGATCGGCCCGAGCGCGGTATTGAAACCATGTTCCGGATCAGCTCAACAAACCACCAGCGACTGAGTGATATGGCCGATAACAAGGCACATATTATGATCACGGTTAACTCCATCATCCTGTCGGCCATCATCAGTTTGGTGCTGCGCAAGCTGGATCAGGACAGTACCTGGCTTATCCCTACGGTTATGCTAATTTCGGTTAGCTTGCTTACCATAACCTTTTCTATCCTCGCTACGCGCCCATCCATACCCGATGGCAGGTTTACCCTGGATAACCTGAAAAATAAGGACGTTAACCTGTTGTTCTTCGGTAACTTTTACCGCATGTCGCTGGATGAATACAGCGCCGGTATGTTCCAGCTGATGGAGGATAAAGAGTTTTTGTACGGAAACCTGATACGTGATAACTTTTCGCAAGGGGTAGTGTTAGGCAAAAAATACCGTTTGCTGCGGATATCCTACAATATATTTATGTTTGGGTTGATTGTGTCGGTATTCGCTTATATCATCGCGTCAATACTTAATGGAGACTAACAACCTGTTTAACGACCGCGACCTGAGCTGGCTCTCGTTCAACGGGCGTGTGCTGGCCGAGGCTGCAAAACCGTCCGTTCCGCTGCTGGAGCGCATCAAGTTCCTGTCCATCTTTTCGTCAAACCTCGACGAATTTTACCGGGTACGAATGCCAGTACTGGCTGCGTTCCAGAAAATTACCAGTGATGGCGATGGCGCTGATACGGCTAACTTGCAGCAAGCACGGGAAACGATCTTGGCGCAGCAGCAACTGTTTGGTAAAACGTTGGTAGCGCAAATCATTCCTGAATTAAGTGAAAACGGGATCCACCTGTTTTATAATGAGGCGATACCTGATAAATATCAGGCCTTGCTAACCGCCTATTTTTATAGCGACGTGCTGGGCTTTTTGCAACCGGTGTATGTGGGGTTGAATGATATTAATTTCTTTCCTGAAAATAATAAGCTTTACTTTTTGGTTGTAATTGAAAACGGTGGTAAACAGGAAACGGTGATCGTGAATATCCCATCGGACAAAGTGCCTCGTTTTTATACCACTGAACTAAATGGCGAAACTGCCGTTTTTTTTCTGGACGATATTATGCGGCTTAACCTGAAATTGCTTTTTTTGGGCAAAATAGTAAAGGGCTGTTACAGTTTTAAAATAACCCGGGATGCGGAGCTTGACCTGAAGGACGAATACACCAGCGATGTTGCCGGGCAGGTTGAAAAGCAGTTGAACAAGCGCGATCAGGGTTTGGCCACACGTTTTTTGTTTGAGCCGGGCATTCCGCTTTATAGCCTGAATTTAACTACCGAGCAGCTTGGGCTGGCCAATGCCGTGAGTGTTGAAGGGGGTAGGTACCATAATTTAAAGGATTTTGCCGACTTCCCGGTTAAAAACAGTGCTTTAAGCTACGATCGCTGGCCGGCGGCAAATTGTCCGGATGTGCCGCGCGATACAACTTTGCTGCAATATCTGGACGGGCGCGACGTTTTATTGAACGTTCCGTATCAATCGTACCATAGCATTTTACGTTTATTTAATGAGGCAGCCACGCATCCAGATGTAGAGGAAGTTTACATTACGCTTTACCGCGTGGCAAGGGAGTCAAAAATTGTGAATGCGCTCATCAGCGCGGCTAAAAACGGTAAAAAGGTTACCGTGATGATAGAGCTGAAGGCCCGGTTTGATGAAGCAAATAATATTAAATGGGCCCGTAAAATGAAAGATGCCGGTGTGCGCATTATTTACAGTATAACGGCGCTCAAAGTTCACGCTAAGGTAGCGTTAGTAAAAAGGAGGGATGGCGACAGGATAAAATATACAGGCTTGCTGGCTACTGGCAATTTTAATGAGAGCACAGCATCATTTTATACTGACCATATTTTGATGACGAGCAACCCGGCTTTGACACGGGAAATGGAGTTGTTATTATTGTTCCTGGCGAAGCGGCAAAAACCATCATCGCCGGATCTGATCCCTTTTGGCGAATTGCTGGTATCGCAGTTTAATTTGCAAAGGCGGTTCTTGGAGTTGATTGATAATGAAATAGCCAACGCGCAACAAGGGCTGCCTGCGTCCATCACCATAAAGATGAACAACCTGGAAGAGAAGGTCCTTATCAGTAAGTTGTATGATGCTTCACGAGCGGGAGTAAAGATCCAGCTGATCGTTCGTGGAATATGCTGTATAGTGCCGGGTGTGCAAGGTATGAGCGAAAATATTGAAGTGCGCCGCATTGTTGACCGCTACCTGGAGCATGGGCGAATATTCATATTTGAGAACAGGGGCGATAAACAGGTATACATGGGTTCGGCCGATTGGATGAACCGTAATATTTATCGTCGCATTGAGGTGTGTTTCCCGGTGTATAATGCCGGTATTAAAGCGGAGATATTGCACCTGATCGATCTGCAATGGCAGGATAACATGCAGGCGGTTTATATTGACCGGGAAATGAGTAATAAACCTGTTGCAAGGCAAGGTGAGGCGGTACAATCGCAACATGCCATTTATAATTTTTTGAAGAATGATAAACATGAAACAATTATATAAGGAGTTCAAGTTTCAATCGGCGTTTTTGCTGGTTTTATCACTGGTGTTCATCAGTTTTTCGTGCATGCAAAAAAGGGATGCATCGAAAAGTCCACCGGGGTACGATCTTTCCAAACCTCAAAAGTTTGTGATGCCTGCCAGCCTGACGGAAATATCAGGCCATACCTTTTACAAAGGCGATCCATCAGTAGTATACGCGCAGGAGGATGAAAGCGGTAAGGTGTATTTTTTTAAACCAGGGGATAAGAACATCTCATCAACCCAATTTGCAGGTCCCGGCGATTATGAGGACATAGCCATTTGCCGCGAGCAGGTAATTATGCTGCGCAGTGATGGCGTATTATTTATTTTACCGCTGGCACAGGTAAAAGCGGGTAAGGTAACATCGGTAAAAACAATAGGCAACATTTTGCCTAAAGGCGAGTACGAGGGTATGTATGCCGATGAAAGCACGGCTACCATTTACATCATCACTAAAAACAGCAAAGCTGACAAAAAAATGAACATCACAGCGGGCTATAAGTTTAACCTTTTGGCAGGCAATAACGTAAAACCGGCAGGTGAGTTTAGCATATCAAATGAGGAGGTAGCAACGCTCTCAGGAGAGAAAAAGAAAAAGAAGGCCAGGTTTATGCCTTCGGCACTTGCGAAGAATCCGCTTACCAATGAGTGGTATATCCTGTCATCCATTAACAAAATGATAGTGGTTACTGATAACAACTTTAAGGTAAAAGATATATATCCGCTTACACGTTCACAATTTCCGCAGCCTGAAGGCATAGCGTTCGACAGGCAAGGCAACCTATACATTTCAAACGAGGGTGGCAATGGCAGTGGCACACTGCTTAAGTATGTGTATAACAAGTAATTTGTATATTTAAATTAAAATTAAAGTATGCGTGTGGTGATGAAATGTTTTTTGCTGTTTATTTTTGCTGCTGTTGTATGTTTTTGCAAGCCGGTTTTTGCCCAGGGTTGGGATGCCAAGCTGCTAAACAAGATCAACCCGGAAAACCCGAATTCGCAGTACTGGATAAATACCAGTAACTCTGTTTATTGGGCAAGTGCGGCGGTGCCAGCCGGATCATTGATCTATGGTTTAATAAGCGGTGACGAAAAGGCCAAGCACAGCTCATTTGATCTGTTTTTGAGTTTAGGCGCTAATATGCTGGTTACTGATTTGATGAAGAAATCATTTAACCGTACACGCCCTGGCGATAAATATCCGAATATGATTTACCCGGTATCGCCAACTACTGATATGTCAATGCCTTCGGGCCATACCAGCATGGCGTTTGCAACGGCAACAACATTGTCATTACAATACAAAAAGTGGTATGTTACGGTGCCTGCCTATGCATGGGCGGCTTCGGTAGGGTACTCACGCATGTATTTAGGTAAACATTACCCCTCGGATGTATTGGGCGGCGCGGCGTTAGGGATAGGAGCGGGTTATGCAAGCCATTGGCTTAACCGTAAACTATTTAAACGCTATTACACCACACCCAAACCCTATGCCTACTAACTATAAAGCGGTAGTAAAACTTACTATACTATCAATATTAATTTTTAGCATACATAACGCCATTGCGCAAAAAGGCCCGGTAAGTTACCGGGTCATTTTTATTGGTGACGCCGGTGAGATGGATAAGCAGCAGGAAGCCGTGCTTGCCCATGCCACCGCCCAAACCATACCCGGCAAAAGTATGGTCATGTATCTGGGCGATAATATTTACCCGCACGGCATGGGTTTACCCGGCAGCCCGGAGCAAAAGCAAACGGAGGATATTTTACGGTCACAATACCAGCCGTTCAGAGCCAAGGGCGTACCGGTTTATTTTATTCCGGGTAACCACGATTGGGACAGGATGGGGCCGCAGGGTTTGGCCAAAATAAAACAGCAATGGGTTTTTTTAGACGCACAGCAGGATAGTTTGCTTAAGCTTGTTCCGCGCGACGGCTGCCCCGATCCGGTAGAGATCAACCTAACTGATAGCCTCACCATTATCGCGTTCGATAGCGAGTGGTGGCTTTTTACTTTTAATAAAGATAACCCCGATGCTGAATGCGACTGTAACAACCGCCAGGATATTTTAGCGCGCATGCAGCAGCTGTTTGATAAAAATAAAGGTAAAACTATACTGCTGGCATCGCACCATCCCTTTAAAACCTACGGCACGCATGGCGGATATTTTTCGCTGAAGGATCATATCTTTCCGCTGACTGCCGCTAAAAGGAATTTATATATACCGCTGCCGGTAATCGGCTCGCTATATCCGGCACTGCGTACGCTTTTCACTAACCCTGAAGATACCGGGCATCCGCTGTATAAAAATATGATACAGGGTATTGACAGGGTTTTTAATGGCTACCCGGACCTGATCCATGTTGCCGGGCACGAGCATGGCTTACAATTCATCAAGAGTAAAAAACTTACACAGGTAGTAAGCGGAGCCGGAGCCAAGCGTACCTATGCTAAAAAAGGTAAACACTCGCTGTTTGCGGACGCTACCCAGGGCTATGTTACCGCTGATATGATGGCGGACAAGAGCATGGTATTCACCTACTATATTTTTACTGACGAAGGTGTAAAGCAGGCTTTTACCTATACCCAACCCTTTGTAAAAGTTAATTACCGCGACTCGATACCTAAACCGATTGCTGCCGATAGTACGGTGATTGCGGTAAGGCCAGAGTATAATAAAGGCGGTAGTATGCACCGTTTCCTTTTTGGCGAAAATTACCGTAAGGAGTGGGCAGAGCCAACTAAGCTACCGGTTATCCGCCTGTCGCAAATACATGGTGGCTTAAAACCAACACAGTTGGGGGGCGGCTACCAGTCAAAATCATTACGCCTGGTTGATAAGGATGGCAAAGAGTGGGTGTTGCGCAGTGTTGAAAAAAGCCCGGAAAAAGTTTTACCCGGCGAACTGCAGGAAACCTTCGCTAAGGATTGGGTGAACGATGCCATGAGCGCGCAGCATCCCTATTCAGCATTAATGATACCGCCATTGGCTGATGCGGCTAAGGTGCCTCATGCCAATCCGATAATCGGTGTGGTATCGCCGGATAAGAACCTGGGCAAGTATGGCGCTATATTTAATAATATGGTTTGCCTGTTAGAGGAGCGTGAACCTATCGGCGATTCAAAAAATACATTGAAAGCCATCAAGGCCCTTAATAAGGATAACGATAATAAGTTTGATGCGCGGGGTTTTGTACGAGCCCGTATGCTCGATTTGCTGGTGGGCGACTGGGACCGCCATGAAGACCAATGGCGCTGGGCCGAAAAGAAAACAGGTGATAACACCGTTTACACCGCCGTTCCGCGCGACCGTGACCAGGCTTTGTATGTAAACGAAGGCTTGTTTCCGGGCATTGCGGGTTTGCCTTGGGTAGTACCCACACTACAAGGTTTTGATGGCGAAATCCCGTATGTTAAATGGTCGATTTTCAAATCGAGATTTTTAAATATGTATCCGCAGGCTAACTTTAGTTACCAGGAGTGGATGAACATGGCCAACGAATTTGTAGCTTCAGAAAGCGATCAGGTGCTTGAGGCCGGATTGAAAAAACTGCCTGCCGAAATTTACGCTATCCGGCATAACGAACTGCTGGCCAAACTTAAACAGCGCAGGGATAACATCCCCGCTGCCATGGCTAAATACTACAAGTTTGTAAATAAGATTGTTGATATACGCACCACGGATAAAAATGAGCTGGTAGAAATAACCGGTGATACCGCCCGCTCGCTCAAAGTAGTCATCAAAAAAATAAATAAGGATGGCAAAACCGAGGATGTGCTGATGAACAACACCTTTAGCCGTAATATTACCAAGGAGATCAGGCTTTATGTAGAGGACGGTGATGACCATGTGATTATCGACAATAAAACATCGCCCATAAAGCTTAAGGTTATTGGTAAAAAAGGCGATAAGGTGTATGAGATAGCCAACACTACCAAGAGCATTCCCTTATACAACAAGGGCAACAACATCACCTTTAAGGGCGACAGCAGCCGCTTTAAAAAACATTTACGTGCCGACAGTGCTAACACCGCCTTTGTACCGGTTGATCTGTATAATAAGCTCATCCCGCTGGCAACCGGCGCTTTAAACGCGGATGACGGTTTAATTTTTGGCTTGGGTTTCAAATATATACACCAGGAAGGCTTCCGTAAATCACCTTATAACGACGCGCATCAGCTCATGGTCAGTCATTCATTTGCAACAAAAGCTTTCCGAATTAAATATAGTGCCGAGTGGATGGAAGCAATTGGAAATGCCGATATAACTTTGCAGGCGTTAATACAAGCCCCGGATAATACCACCAACTTTTTTGGCCGTGGTAACGAAACAGCTTTTGACCGGGTAGGTAACTGGAAGCGCTTTTACCGTACGCGATATAACACAATAGAGATTGATCCGGCGCTGAGATGGCGGACTTCGCAAGGTACATCGGTAAGCATTGGTCCATCATTTCAATCTTACCATTTGGATAAAGAAGATAACGTTGGCCGTTTTATTAACAATACGTCGCTTATCGGCTCGTATGATAGCGCTACGGTTGATAAAGATAAATTGCATGCGGGTGTTGTTTTTAACTTTATCAGCGATAAGCGTAACAACCCGGTACTGCCAACCTGGGGCAACATGGTTAACATAAAAGTGGAGGGATATGCAGGGTTAAACAGCTACTCAAAATCGTACATACAAATAGTGCCTGAAGTGGCCTTTTACAAAAGCCTTACATCAAGCGGCTCAATAGTGCTTGCCGACAGGATAGGCGGCGGTGTTACCATTGGTAAAACAGCATTTTATCAATCATTGTTCCTTGGCGGCATTCAAAACTTACAGGGCTTTCGCCAATACCGGTTTGCCGGCCAGCATAGCGCCTACAATAACCTGGAACTGCGCATTAAACTGGGCGATTTTGCCAGCTACATTTTACCTGGACAGTTTGGCATTACCGGATTTTTTGACGTTGGCCGCGTTTGGGAAAAAGGCGAACAAAGCGATAAATGGCACATTGGCAACGGCGGTGGCATCTATTTTGCACCTGCACGTATGGCGGTAGTTCAGTTAGTTGCCGGGCATTCTGACGAAGGCTGGTACCCCTACATATCTATGAAATTTAGATATTAAGATAACACACCAAAAAATGCACACCGAAATACTTGAAATAAACCAGGACCAATGCGTTGTTTGCCAGGTTGAAACAAGGCTCTCTTTTAAACCGCTTGTAGAGCACCTGCAGGAACGGCTGAAAACCGAGCATCCTATAAAAGCGCAGTTCTACAAGTTTTTGCTTGAAAAGCTGAGCGAATTACAGGCTACGGATTACATTGTAAAAGTAGCCGACCTGGAAAGATACCAGGAAATGCTGGTATTGATATACACCATACTGACCCCACTGGTTGCCAGCGAAAAAGAATTCTTTTGGGCGATGAGCACCCCTGTGCCTGATAAGATATTCTTTAGTACGGATGCCTTCTATAACTTTTACACCAACAATGCGGAAGTAGCACACGTTGAGGGGTTTGAAGAAACCGATCATATTGAGAAAAAGCAGTTGCAGTTTATCTATCAGCTTATTTTAAAGCGGTTTTACAACTTTACCTCCGTATTCAAGGATGAGAAGGTATTAACTTATACTGATCCGGTTAGTCACCTGAATAAATACTTCAGCATACACGCCGACACCAGTTTCATTAATATTTTTGTTGATGGTGAACTGCCTGTGCTCGACTTTGAAAAAATAGGCGAGCAGATGCATGAAGGGCGTGAGCTGGAAATACTTGCCGATATTTTGCCGCTTCACCACTTCAGGCTCGAGGGCTTTACCATACTTACGCTTACCGATATCACCATGACGCGGGCTATTGATAACCTGCGTTCGGTATTGGTAGAGCATGCTGATGAGCGCGCTGCTTATCCGCTGGTAATCCAGTCGTTAAAAACATTGGCGGGTAATGCCGAGATTGAATTTGGTATAATGCCATTTTTAACGCTTAACGACAAGCTTGTATTTGATTCGGACGATTGTAAGGACAGTGTGCTGATGGATGCCGCCTCAAAAGCCGGCATTGCCGACGAGGTGATGTATGCCTTGGTTGAAGAGTACCGCAAAAACCCGCGCCCGATAATTTATACCAAGATAACCGATGAAAAAGCCGTAGATAACGTGATGCTGCGCATCATCAAACAGGCAGGCATATGCGCCTACACACTCATCCCGATATATTACAACAAAAAGCTCGCGGGCGCTATGGAGCTGCACTCCACCAAGGAATTGATTATTGATGAAGTGCTGCTGTCAAAATTACAGCGCGCGCTACCTTTGCTGGCCCAATTGTTTCAGTACAGTATTGACAGGTTTAATTCAGCTATCGATTCCATACTGAAGGATAAGTTTACAGCTTTGCAGCCTTCCGTACAGTGGAAATTTAATGAGGTAGCGCTTAATTACCTGCGCGGGCTAAAAAACAGCGATCGATTACCGGTTATCGATACCGTGGTGTTTGAAAATATGTACCCGTTGTTTGGCGCTATCGATATTCGAAATTCAACAATCGAGCGTAATATAGCTTTACAGGAAGACCTTTCGCAACTGCTTAACACGCTTTGCGATGCACTTGTAGCTGTTAAAAAGCATGTGGATATGAATCTTATAGACAAGCTGATCTATAACGTTAAAGAGTGGAAGGTGCGTATAAGCGATTACACCAACTCTAACGATGAGGTTATGCTTCGCGCTTTTTTGGATAATGAGGTTGATCCGCTGTTGAAGCATATCCGTTCTGGGCACCCGGTAACTGCGGCGGTGATAAACGAATATTTTAATTCTGTTCGAGAAGAGAGCGGCATCGCTTACCAGAAACGGCGCGAACTGGAGGCCTCGATGCAGCTTATCAATACCTCTGTAAGTCATTACCTGGAAAAGGCGCAGGCTATGCTGCAAAAATCATATCCCTGCTATTTCAGCAAATTCCGTACGGATGGGGTGGAATACGACATTTATATCGGCCAATCCATAGCGCCTGAAATGCCGTTTAATGAGGTTTACCTTAAAAACCTGCGTTTATGGCAAATACGCTCGATGGTGGAGATAGCGCGTTTAACTGCCGGACTATCCAAGAACATGATAAAGCCGCTGCATACCACGCATATGATATTCATCCATTCAAACCCGATCAATATCAGTTTCAGGAATGATGAGCGACGGTTTGACGTAGAAGGCGCTTATAACATCCGCTACGAAGTGGTTAAAAAACGGATAGATAAGGTATTGGTAAAAGGCACAGCTGAGCGCCTTACCCAGCCTGGGAAAATAGCGCTGGTTTATTTCAATCAGAACGAGGCAGGTGAGTATCTTGAATATATACAATATTTGCAGGAGCAGGGCTATTTAACCGGCGCGGTTGAGCAGTTGGATTTAGAAGAACTGCAAGGGGTGTCGGGACTGAAAGCACTTCGTACAACTGTTAATTATGTTGATGCCGAATTGCCTGAATCAATTGACTAGTTTAACACTTCGCGCTATGAGTAAATCATTTTATCTGTTTTTATTTATAGCGATACTGTTTTTCGGGCCGGTGCACTTATTAGCTCAAAACAGGCAAAACGTAGATAGCATAGAGGTAAGCGTTGCGCCTGAATATGATAAGGTAAGCAAAATACACCGCTTTTTACTGGGTAACCATAACCGGGCCATTTGGGCAGCACCTGTTAAGCTGCGCGTTGTTCATTTATCAACCGAAAGGGGTGGCATGAAGATATTGCAGTTGGGCGGCGGTATGCAAACCCGTTCGCTGCGTTTGCAGGACTCGGCCGGGCGCCAGTGGGCTTTACGCACACTACAAAAATACCCTGACCGCAAGCTGCCCGAAAATCTCAAAAAAACGGTGGCGCGCGATATTTTGCAGGATCAGGTTTCGTCCGCGCATCCTTTTAGCGCCCTGGTGGTACCACCGTTGGCATCCGCTCTGGGCATACCGCATGCCAATCCTGAGATTGTTTATGTAGCCGACGACCCGGCATTAGGTGAGTATCGAAAAGATTTTGCTAACCAGGTTTTTTTGCTGGAAGAGCGGGAACCGCTTGATGCCGAAAAAACCTATAATACTGATAAAGTACTGCAGAAGATACGTGACGATAATGACAACAAGATAGATGAGAAACTGGTGTTACGCGCCCGTTTGCTGGATATGCTGCTGGGCGATTGGGATCGGCATGAAGATCAATGGCGATGGGAAAAGCTTGAGGGTAAAAGCGGTGATCTGTATAAGCCTGTTCCGCGTGATCGAGACCAGGTGTTTTATTACACCGATGGTGTTTTCCCTTGGATAGTATCGCACCAGTGGTTATCGTCGAAGTTTCAGGGTTACGGTGACCACATCAGGGATATTAATGGCTGGAACGTGCAGGCGCGTTATTTTGACCGGTATTTTTTAAACCGTTTGGATGAGGGTGACTGGAAAAAAGAGATAGCTTACGTACAAAACACATTGACAGATGAATTGATCACTGCCTCTGTAAAGCGAATGCCCGATACGGTTTACAAGATATCCGGCAGCAGAATAGTAGCCAACTTTATATCACGCCGGAACCTGTTGATGAAACAGGCGTTGGAATACTACCGATTTATAAGCAAGTATGTAGAGATTCCGGCGACAGATAAGCACGACGGATTTGCCATTACCAGCAATACTGATGGTAGTTTGCGGGTTACGGTTAACAAAATCAAAAAGAATGGCAGCGTGGACCATTCTACTTATAAGCGTACCTTTTACCCGGATGTTACCAGCGAGGTAAGGCTATACGGCTTTGATAACAGCGATAGGTTTACCGTAAGCGGATCGACACCTTCAAAAATAAAGCTGCGCATAGTGGCCGGTACCGGTGCCGACACCGTACGCATAGCGGATAGCCTGCATAACAAGCACAATATTTATGTGTACGATTTAAAGCAGGAGAGCAACGTGTTGCCATCACGCTCACAAGCCAGGTTAAAGCTGTCAACGGATAGTGCGGTTAACCGTTACGAGCGCGAAAGTTTTAAGTACGACCGTTTTGCCATTATAACCCTGGCTAATTATGGTGTTGATAAAGGAATTTCATTGATCGGCGGTTTCTCCTACGAAAAACATGGCTTTCGTAAGGAGCCGTACGCCTACCGGCACGAATTTCTGACTGAATATTCACTGGCCCGAAAATCATTTGTATTCACCTACACCGGCGACTTTATTAAGCTATTTGGCAATACTAACCTGATGGTTAACCTGAAAGCGCGAGGCCCAAACAACGTAAGCAACTTTTTTGGCCTGGGTAATGAGAGTGTTTTTATCAATCGCGGGAGGCGCGAGATTGGTTACTACCGTAACCGCTATGATTTGGTAACCGGGGATGTATCGCTTTATCAAAACATAAACAAATGGCGTTTCAGTGCCGGGTTGGCCGGTCAGTTTTATACCGCATCGCAGGATAATAACGAGCGGAAGTTTTTAGCACTCTATGACCAGCAAAATCCGGATCAGCAGGTATTTGCTGACAGGGCTTACGCCGGTTTTACGACTAATGCCTGGTTGGATACGCGTAATAAAGCGCTGATACCAACACAAGGCATATTTTGGAATACCACCTTTTCGGGCTACGCCGGAATAAGCGGCGGCCGTAACAAATATATGCAGCTGCAATCGGAGTTCGGCTTTGTTGTTAACCCCGACCGTGATTCAGTTTGGGTAATTATTAACCGCACCGGCGGCGGCCACATTTTTGGTCATGCAGAATATTTTCAGAAGGTAAAGTTAGGCGGCCTCGCCAACCTTCGGGGCTTCCATACCAACCGTTTTACCGGCGAAACCATGTTGTATAACGACTTGGAGACGCGCGTAAAGCTATTTGACTTTAACTCTTACCTGCTTCCCGGCTCGTTGGGGCTGATCGGCTTTACGGATGCCGGCAGGGTATGGTCGCCCGGCGAAAGCTCAGACAAAATATATGTCGGCTACGGTGGTGGTTTATATCTGATACCGGCCCGTTTGGTACTTATTGAGGCCGCGATGGGTTTTTCGCGAGAAGGAGCCATCCCTTACATCTCCCTTGGTATTCACTATTAAAAGCGATGTATTAGCGCTTTGCGCCCAAAAAATACAATACCTGCTAAAACATTTTAAATATTTATAAAAAGATTTCTTTAAAGTGTATCAATTACAATAAATTTGAAATTCAACCATTGTGCATTATAATTATGGTATATTTTTGCTTTTCAGCGCTTAAGTGATTTTGTAACTCACTCTTGGTTGAAAGCGATAACCATGTAAACCTTAACAATTTTTTTAGATCTAATATCCCGTCAAATGTCGAAGAAGAGGCTGTCAATAGTTGATATAGCGAATAACCTTAACATATCTAAAACCACGGTATCATTCATACTTAACGGTCGTGCTAAAGAGAAGCGCATCAGTACCGAAATGGTAGACAAGGTGCTTAAGTACGTTAAAGAAGTAGGTTACAAGCCAAATTCGCTTGCTAAAAGTTTGCGTACCGGTAAATCAAATACGATAGGGCTCATTGTAGAGGATATTTCAAACCCGTTTTTTGGCTCTATCGCCCGTTTGATAGAGGACAGGGCCTACAAAAATGGTTACAAGATTATTTATTGCAGCACGTATAATGATATGCAGAAGACCAGGGACATGATCAACATGTTTCGCGACAGGCATGTAGACGGTTATATCATCGCTCCGCCGCAGGGTGTGGAAGAAGATATCGCCTCGCTGATCAATGAATCGATGCCCGTGGTATTGTTTGACCGTTATTTGCCTACCATTGATACGGATTATGTAGTGGTGAACAATCAGTTCAGTGCCTATAATGCCACGCAGTACCTGGTAGGGCAGGGCTATAAAAACATAGCGCTGATAACTTTTGCTAACGACCAAACGCAGATGGTTGATCGTATAAGGGGTTACCAGATGGCGTTAAAGGAACACGGCCTGAAACAACTGATCAAGGAATTACCTTTTGCCGAAGACCTGACAGAATCAATCACCGCGTTTCTGAAATCGCGCAAGGGTATCGACGCCGTATTATTCGGCACCAACCGTGATGCTACTTACGGCATCAAGATAATGCACAACCTGGGCATCCGTATTCCGGAGGATATCGCGGTAATATCATTTGATGATTCGGACGCTTTTGAACTGCATTCGCCGCCAATTACTACTGTTGCGCAGCCTGTTGAAGATATGGCCGAGCACATCATCACCATTCTGCTTGATAAGCTGAACAACAACGGCGTCGGCACTAAAAATCAATCCATCGTATTGCATACCGATCTGGTTGTCAGGGGGTCATCCCAACCGGTAAAAAAATAATTACATGGTTTTAATCGCCATGTTTTTAAAGCGGCCTAATAATTTTTGCAGCAGGCGGCTCTTAAAACCGGCCTCCGCGTAAATATTGGTTAGCCATACCAGTATTTTTAGTTCGATGTTATCAGCCGCGAAGGAATTGATAAGCAATTCGGGAGGCAGGTTTTTAACCGTGTCGCTTTCTTTGCCAACTTCTTCTTCTACTATTTTGCGGATAGCTTCGATGTCGGTATCAATGGCTACCTTGAAAATTATTTCGGTTTTCAGATAATCATTGCTGAGTGTCCAGTTCACTAACCTGCCCGAGAGCAGATCGCCATTAGGAATGATTACCTCGCTGCCCTGGGGCGTAAGCATTTTGCTGGAGCGTATGCCTATATCCTGCACTTTGCCTTTTTTGTCAGCCAGTTCAATATAGTCGCCAATGCGAAAAGGCTTTTCAAAAATGAGTATGATGCCCGATACAAAGTTGTTTACAATGTTTTGCATACCCAAACCTATACCTACTGAAAGGGCGCCTAATACCACAGTCAGTTTATCTAAAGGAATTCCTGATGCTGTTACCGCTAATAGTACACCAATGATTATTATAACCAACCGGAGTAGTGCCAGTTTTGAACCTTTATGCTCTATTTTATCGTTAATGTTGTTGCTGATGCCGCCTTCGCCAAATAATACGTCCACGTGTTTTTGCAGCATATTGGCCAGGTAAACAATCACTGCGAAAAACAGCACATTGCTCAATGTAAATTTAACGCTGCCAAAGGTGCGCTCCTTTATTAATACCTGCTGTATAAAGGCGTAAATACCACCGGCAATGCTCAGGTTGATCATGAATACAAGCAGCCACAGTACAACAGCTACTACCGTTAAAGCTTTTTTAAAGGATGTGCGTGAGCGGTTGATGTTGATACGCGAAAACAAGCCTTCTGAGCAGGCGCTCACCTTTATTTGCAGTTCAAGGGCATCAGTTAAAATTTGTATAAACACTGCCAAACTTATCACCTGAGAAATACCTATTATAGCCGTAGTGCTATACACTTTTGCCAGGCTTATCCGGCCGAGTATATTCAGAATAATGGCCAGTAGATTAAGAAACACAAAAATATACAGAACCGGGTTGGTCAGCTTTTTGGCTACGCCCTCGTTACGTAACCGCCGCATAAACATAATTCCGCCGTATACTGCAACAATGTTTAACGCTATTAACCACAGGCGCATCCAAACGGCCTCCTGCACCACAGAGGTAGAAAGCACGATGACTACATACAAACCGATTATTAAAAACCAGTATTTAATGTCTTTACCGTCAATATGTTGCCAAAAAAGAATAGTTAGCGCCGTTAGCGACAGAAATTGCGTCAACTCAATATAAAGCGACGGAGAATCGGGCTCAAACAGCGGCGCCAGATTGAGTATCACAATCAATGTTGCGAGTATGGGATAATGGCGGATATATTTAAAGCGTAGTTCGCCTACCCGTTCCCGTAAATCCGGCTTTAGTATCTTTTTAAAGTTGCGGAAAACCCAAAGGTAAAATGCAATACCTGTAAGCAACAGCAACACACGGTTATCCCACGAGGAATCAAAAAAATAACCTAATATTTTATTTTGTCCTTCAAATGATGAACTGATTAGTTTCAGCAGGTCGTTGTTCTGGCTTTTTGCCGGTGCCGACCATAGGTAGGGTACTTCGCGCCCGATGGCGCTGCGCCCGGATTGATGCAGCCGCTCATCAATGGCGCTCTGCATATCGTTAACAGTGAGGTATAACGCCGATACATAAGCAAGTAACGTACTCACGGTATCAAGCCCTGTGCTGGTAACCTTACCTGCACCCTGCAAACGCAGTTTTATATCAGCCAGTTGAGCGGTGTAGAGCCGTTTTTGCGTAGTGTCTTTATTATCAACAGTAAGTAGCGAATCATTGCTGAGCGACACCACTTTATCTGCCCGCTGTTGCAGGTCGTTGTTAAGTTTAGTTAATCGAGCCTGCCAGTCGGTAAGTTTTGATTGGGCGTCTTTTAAAATAAGGTTGTAGCTCAACAGGCTTTTGGTATCAATTACTTTTTTAGGGATCGCCAGGTCTGTTTTAACCGGGCTAATGCTGTTTTTTACTTCATTTAAGCCGCTTTTTATATCGTCAATCCGGTAGCCTTTTTTGTTCGCCGCGTTAATATCGGTTATGGCGGCCTGCGCCTGTTGTATTTTAAAAAGCAGTGTGTCGGGTATGGTATTTACCGTATCGGAATTCACAGGTTTGTTTTGTGCCGCTGATGTTTGGGGTATCATGGCGATACTCGCCAATGTTATCATCACACCCAATGTTATAAGTATAAAATCTCTTTTAACGTTATTTATGCGCCTTTTTACCATATTGAACCCAAGTAATTATAACCTGAACTATAAAACTTGTTTAGATGGTAATGGTTTTCTTAATGTGAAGTATAGTTAAATTACGGGTTAAATAAGCGTTTGCTTTTTTACAAAATCAAAACAAGTAAACCATATTGCAATACCTAAAAATGATACCTTTACCATCCTGTTCAAACTCATGATATTGATACATGGTTAAATTCAACCGTTTTACACTGAGCAATGGCCTGCGGGTTATTGTTCATGAAGATAACACTACGCCTATGGCCGTGGTTAATATATTATTCGATGTTGGCGCACGCGACGAAAACCCCGAACAAACCGGCTTTGCACACCTTTTTGAGCACCTGATGTTTGGCGGCTCGGTAAACATACCGGTTTACGATGAGCCCCTGCAACGTGTAGGCGGCGAAAACAACGCCTTTACCAGCAACGATATTACCAACTATTATATCACCCTGCCATCAGCTAATTTAGAAACTGCTTTTTGGCTGGAGAGTGACCGTATGCTCAGCCTCGCTTTTAGCGATAAAAGCCTCGAGGTACAGCGTAACGTGGTGATCGAGGAATTTAAACAACGCTACCTGAACCAGCCTTACGGCGATGTTTGGTTAAAGCTGCGCCCATTGGTTTACAGAGAGCACCCTTACCGTTGGGCTACCATAGGACAGGAGATAGCCCACATTGCCGATGCGAAAATGGACGATGTAAAGGCTTTTTTCAAGAAGCATTACAATCCGCAAAACGCCATTATGGTGGTGGGAGGCGATGTAACTACCGAGCAGGTGAAACAACTTGCTGAAAAATGGTTCGGGCCGATACCTGCAGGTGAAAAATACCATCGTAACCTGCCTGTTGAGCCGGAACAGCATGAGGTCCGCCGCGAAACGGTTACGGCCAAAGTGCCGCTGAATGATGTGTACATCGCTTTTCAGATGTGTGGAAGGTTAGATGAGGGTTTTCATGCGGCCGAATTGACTTCGGATGTGTTATCCCGGGGTAATTCGTCGAGGCTTTACCGTAGCTTGGTGAAGGAAAAGCAATTATTTAGCGAGGTGCACGCTTATATAACGGGCAGCCTTGACAAGGGCATGTTTATAGTAGAGGGTAAGCCTTTGGAGAACATTACCATTGAAGCCGCTGAGGCGGCTATATGGCAGGAGCTCGAGCGTATTAAAACAGAAGATATACCCGCTGATGAACTCACCAAAGTGAAGAATAAAACGGAATCGACCATGGTGTTTTCAGAGATGGCATTGCTTGAAAAGGCAATGAACCTGGCCTGGTTTGAATTGCTTGGCGATGCTGAAATGCTGAACCAGGAAACGGACAAGTTTTTAGCCGTAACGCCTCAGCAAATTAAAGAACAGGCTAACCTGATTTTCAGAAAAGATAATTCATCAACCTTGGTTTACCTGGCAGAAAAGTCGGTTTTAAGCGAGCAGGTTGCAGTTGACAGTGAGCAGTAATTAGTTGGTAGTTGCAGATTAATGCCTAATGAACAAATGACCCTATGGCGATAGATAGAACAATAGCGCCCGAATTTAAGGCGATAAATGATATAAGTTTGATAGAGCCGCAGCACATTAAGCTGGCTAACGGCTGTAATGTATTTTGCTTTTCCAGCAGCGGTCAGGAACTGCTGCGTATGGAATGGTTTTTTGGCAACCTGCGTTTTAACAAAGCCAAGCCCTTGCTTAATCAGGCCACAATGGCTTTATTAACCGAGGGTACACATAACTATACCTCTACGCAAATTGCTGATAAGATAGATTTTTACGGAGCTTTTTTGCAGGCCGAGTATGGTTTTGATCATTCGCAGGTTACGCTATTTAGCCTTAACAAGCATTTAAGCGAAACCTTGCCGATGGTGAAAGAAGTGCTTACTAACGCCATCTTTCCGCAAAAAGAGGTGGAGACCTATGTGCGTAATCAGCAGCAAAAATTGCAGGTAAGTCTGCAAAAAAATGATGTAGTTGCCCGGCGTGTATTCAATAAAGCATTAAACGGCGATACCATTTATGGCTTTGCCGCCGAGGCCGCGGATTACCAGGCGCTTGACCGAGCCGATCTGCTGGAGCATTACAAACACATGTTCCGCCCGGATAATTGCACGCTGATTATCGCCGGTAAAATAGAGGACCAGGCGCTTGAAATGATCAATGATCTGTTTGGCAAAAGCTGGGAGAACATCGGCGATAAGCCCGATACCACCCAGCCCGAAGTAGTGCGCAACGCGGAGCATTTTTATTACGTTGAAAAAGCGGACGCGCTGCAATCGGCCATACGTTTGGGCGTACCGGCAGTTAACCGCACCCATCCCGATTTCCCGGCTTTGCAGGTGTTGAATACAGTATTAGGTGGTTATTTTGGTTCGAGGCTTATGGCTAATATCCGCGAGGACAAAGGTTATACTTATGGTATCGGCTCGGGCATAAGTTCTTTAAAGCATAGCGCAACCTGGTTCATCGCATCCGAAGTAGGCGCCGATGTGTGCAAGGCGGCTGTTGCCGAAGTAGAGAAGGAACTCAATTTGCTTAAAACAGAACTGATAGGCGACGATGAACTGGCATTAGTGAAAAACTACATGCTTGGCTCGTTGCTGGGTAGCCTTGAAAATATATTCTCGCATGCGGATAAATTCAAGAACGTTTACTTTGCCGGTTTAGGCCTCGATTATTATAAGCGTTATACCGAAACCGTAAAAAGTGTTACTGCCGAAAGCTTACAAGAACTGGCTGGTCAATACCTTAATTTCGATAATTTTTACAAGGTTATTGTAGGGAAGTATTGATTTACTCACCCGGTCGAGGCTGCGCCCGACTACCCTCTCTTCGCCTTCAGCGAAAAGAGGGTAAGTGTGCTTCGAACTCGTATGGAGTGGTTCTTTGAGTAATAAAGATCTCTCTCTGCGCGAGCGCAGAGAGAGATGTCAAGCGTAGCGATGACAGGGTGAGTCGATATATCACCCCAAAGCAATTTTAGACCTCAGTGCACTGAATTACTTACCCACCATTCGGAAATTAAAAATAAAATCTTACCTTTGCCCGGCAAATAATAACTCCTAAAATTATTTGCTATGCAGCCAGACTCCTCAAAATTTGTCGCCGAAGGTTTAACGTATGATGATGTATTGCTGTTACCGGCATATTCAGAAATACTGCCCCGCGAAGTTGACACATCCTCTTATCTTACTAAAAAAATAAAGCTGAACGTGCCGTTGGTTTCCGCCGCTATGGATACGGTTACTGAGGCACAATTGGCCATTGCCATCGCGCAGGCGGGCGGCTTAGGTATGCTCCATAAAAACATGAGCATACAGCGCCAGGCCGATGAGGTGCGCAAGGTAAAACGCTCAGAAAGCGGGATGATACAGGATCCGGTTACGTTGAACGAGAACGCTTTGTTAGCTGATGCTTTCAAAATTATGCGTGAGTTTCGTATCGGTGGTATACCGGTAGTGAGTGACAAAGGCGAACTAAAAGGCATCATCACCAACCGCGACCTGCGTTTTGAAAAGGACGCTAATAAAAAAGTTGAAGATGTAATGACCAAAAGCAACTTGATCACCGCGCCAAAAGGCACTACGCTGATCCAGGCTGAAGAAATATTGCAACAGCATAAAATTGAGAAGCTACCTGTGGTCGACGAAAATAATGTGCTGATCGGTTTGATTACCTTTAAGGATATTCAAAAATTCAAAAATTACCCTAATGCCTGTAAGGATGAGCATGGCCGCCTGCGTGTTGGCGCTGCGGTAGGGGTAACGGCTGATACTATGGACCGTGTGGACGCACTGGTTAAAGCCGGTGTTGACGTTATTGCTATTGACACGGCTCACGGCCACTCAAAAGGAGTTATTGATAAATTGAAGGAAGTTAAAGCTAAATATCCCGATCTGCAGGTGATAGCCGGTAACATTGCCACCGGCGATGCCGCCAAAGCCCTTGCTGATGCCGGAGCTGACGCTGTCAAAGTGGGTATAGGCCCGGGTTCTATCTGTACTACCCGTATCATAGCCGGTGTAGGTGTACCACAATTATACGCGGTTTACGAGTGTGCCAAAGCCCTTGAGGGTACAGGTGTACCGGTAATTGCCGATGGTGGTATTAAGCATACCGGCGATATTGCCAAAGCTATTGCAGCCGGTGCAAGTTCTATCATGGCAGGTTCGTTGTTTGCCGGTGTTGAGGAGTCGCCGGGCGAAAGCATTATCTACGAAGGCCGCCGCTTTAAATCATACCGTGGTATGGGCTCAATAGAGGCCATGGAGCAGGGTTCAAAGGATCGTTATTTTCAGGATGTTGAGGATGATATTAAAAAACTGGTGCCTGAGGGTATTGTAGGCCGAGTGCCATATAAAGGTACCCTGGCCGAAATAGTTTACCAATATGTAGGCGGTTTACGTGCCAGCATGGGTTACTGCGGCGCTAAGGATATCCCGACGCTGCAAAAAGCTAAATTTGTACGTATCACAGCTTCCGGTATCCGCGAATCGCATCCACACGATATAACCATCACTAAAGAAGCACCAAACTATACCCGTTAATCAGGTAAAGCGTTTGATTCCATAAAAAAATCCCTTACCATAGCGGTAAGGGATTTTTATTTTAAGGCTTATGCCTTTATTTTCTCGAAGTAAATTATCGGGTTGTTGTTTTAGCATCTTTGGCTACAACCTCGCCCACAATAATTAAATTCTTTTGTGGGGTTTTAGCATTTGAAGTTACTACAATTGTTTTGCTGAACGGAGATACCGCAGCCGCATTGTAAGTTACTTTAATATTTCCTTTTTCGCCTTTTTTAACAGGCGTTTTAGTGAAATCAGCAATGGTACAGCCGCATGTCGGCCTAACATCAGCGAGGATAAGTGGCTCCTGGCCTACATTGGTAAACACAAATACAGTAGAAACAGGGGTGCCCTGAGCAATTTTGCCGAAATCGTGTTTTTCCTCAACAAATTTAAATTCAGGTTTAGTGTCCTGCGCGGAAGCTGTTAAGGCAAAGCCAAATACAATGGCGCATATCAGTAATAACTTTTTCATATTCACAATAGTTGATGTAACAAATATACTTGTTTAATTGATAACGAAGATTAATTGACGGTTGTTTGATTGTAAAATATAAAATTACAAAATAGAATTTTATAATTTTACCGCTCAAACGGAATTTTATATGTCAAAAACTGCCCTCTATACCGCCGGAAATGATGATGCTGTCGAGCTCAGTTTTGATGATTTTAAAAAGATCGTCATTAATGATTACCGTATAGCTTTTGAAAGCAGGCAGGCGAGTTTGCTTGGTCGCCGCGAAGTGCTTACGGGCAAGGCTAAGTTTGGCATATTTGGCGATGGTAAAGAAGTGGCACAGATAGCCATGGCCAAAGCCTTCCGTAATGGCGACTGGCGCGCGGGCTATTATCGCGATCAAACCTTCATGTTCGCTACGGGCATGAGTAATCTTAAAGAATTCTTCGCGCAGTTATACGCTCATCCAGACATTGAAAAAGAACCCGCGTCAGGCGGCAGGCAAATGAACTGCCACTACGCCACCCGTTTTGTAAATAAGGATGGCTCATGGATAAACCAGGTAGAGAACATGAATTGCTCGTCAGACATGTCGACCACAGGGGGGCATCTGCCGCGTCTATTGGGGCTGGCTTACGCTTCAAAGCTATATCGCCAAAACCAGGAACTGCATCAGTACAGTAATTTCTCTTTATCAGGTAACGAAGTAGCTTTTGGCACTATAGGTAACGGCTCAACTTCCGAAGGTCTGTTTTTTGAAACTTTCAATGCGGGTGGCGTACTTCAGGTGCCTATGGCTATTTCTGTTTGGGATGATGCTTACGCTATTTCTGTACCAGCAAGCCTGCAAACCACCAAAGAAGATATCTCTGAAGCTTTACAAGGCTTTCAGCGTGAAAAGGGAACTAACGGCTACGAGATATTTAAAGTGCGTGGATGGGATTATGTAGCCCTTTGCGAAACGTATCAGTACGCTATCCGCATTTGCCGGGAGCAGCATGTTCCCGTATTGATACATGTTACGGAGATGACGCAGCCACAGGGGCATTCCACATCAGGCTCGCACGAGCGTTATAAATCAAAGGAGCGCCTGGCCTGGGAAGAAGAGTACGACTGCCTGAAGCAAATGCGTAAGTGGATGGCAGAGACTGCCATTGCCACTGCCGAACAATTAGACGAGCTGGAAGCCGCGGCTAAAAAGCATGTTCGCGATTGCCAGCGTGAAGCCTGGAATGAGTTTAATGCCGAGATCAATACTGAAATGGATGAAGCCGTAAAACTGATTGATCAGCTAGCACAAAGCTCGTCGGCCCGGACAGAATTATTTGACGTTATCAATCATTTACGTGCGGAGGTTGATCCCGGGCGTAAAGATATGACGACTGCTATACGCAGGGCACTACGCTTAACCCTGAATGAACAATTGGCTGAACGTGCGCCTCTGCTTAAATGGATTGAGGAAGAAACCGCCAGGAACAGTGAGCGCTATAATTCTAAACTATTTTCAAACACGCCATATTCACCGCTAAAGGTTGATTTTGTGGCACCCGAGTATGCCGACGATGCTAAATTGATTGATGGGCGCGAGGTACTTAACGCCTGCTTTGATGCCAACTTTGAACGCGACGCGCGCATAGTGGCCTTTGGTGAGGATGTTGGCGCTATCGGGGATGTTAACCAGGGCTTTGCCGGCCTGCAAAGCAAATACGGCGATCTGCGGATTACAGATACCGGGATTCGAGAATCGACTATTATAGGGCAGGGTATAGGGCTAGCCATGCGCGGTTTAAAGCCAATTGCCGAAATACAGTATATGGATTACCTGTTGTATGCCCTGAACGTGTTGAGCGATGATTTGGCAAGTTTAAGTTACCGCACCGCTGGTGGACAAAAAGCACCAGTAATTGTGCGTACCCGCGGCCACCGGCTGGAAGGAATATGGCATTCAGGCTCACCAATGGGCATGATACTACACTCCATGCGGGGCCTGCATATCTGCGTTCCGCGTAACATGACGCAGGCAGCCGGTATGTACAACACCTTGCTGCGCGGCGATGAGCCTGCCTTGGTGGTTGAAAGCCTTAACGGTTATCGCCTTAAAGAAAGATTACCGGCTAATATTGGCGAGTTTACCGTGCCGCTTGGCAAAGCTGAAGTATTGCATGAGGGTACGGATATTACCGTTGTATCATACGGCTCAACGCTGCGTGTGGTGCAGGAAGCATTGCCCGAGCTACGAAAACTTGGTGTAAGTGTGGAATTGATAGATCCGCAAACGCTTTATCCTTTTGATCTGGACCATGCATGCGGTAAATCTTTGCAAAAAACTAACAAATTGCTGGTGGTTGATGAGGATTTGCCGGGAGCTGCCTCCGCTTATATTCTACAACAGATACTGGAGAATCAAAAGGGATATTATTATCTTGATGGGCAACCCAAAACGCTGACCGCCAAAGAGCACCGACCGCCTTACGGCTCGGATGGCGACTACTTTACAAAACCAAACGTTGATGATGTGATTGAAGCGGTATATGCCATGGTGAGCGAAAGTAACCCAAATAAATTTCCGCCGATATTTTAAAATTCTATATTTGCGCGATTTTAAAAACTTTATCACAACCATGACTAAATTTTGCAAAGTTGTGTTGGCACTGGTGTGCCTTTACACAACTGCCTCCGCGCAAACAAAAAACACTAACGAATTTGGTGTTCAAATTGGCCTGAACGCTGCAACGGTAAATGCTGATGGTATGACCAATAGCAATTACAGAGTAGGCTTTAATGCTGGCGTATCAATTGATCATTACTTCTCAGAAAGCTGGAGCCTCAAAGCTAAGCTGCTTTACGATCAAAAAGGATGGGACAGGGGTTATTTGGCTACGCCGGAAGATACTTATTATACCAACTATCGGTTGAATTATTTGACTATCCCGGTTTTGGCTAACTGGCACTTCGGCCGTACAAAAAATTGGTACCTGAACTTTGGCCCTTACACAAGTATTTTGCTCAGCGCATCAGAAACCGAAGGTGGTATGGATCTTAAACCGTTTATGAGCGGCGCCGAATTTGGGCTTGATCTGGGCATCGGGGTAAAAATACCTGCCAGTGACAAGTTGAAATTTTTTATCGAATTGAACGGGCAAGGCGGTATCACTGATGTGTTTAAGGATAACACAGGTTCTGCAATACGCAGCACGGTATCAAGCATCAACGTTGGTATCAACTTTTAAAGAAACATACAACCAATTAATATTGCCCTCCTGATATATTTGGGAGGGCATTGTTGTTATATAAAGTTATGTTTAACGAAAGCGATACAAATAAATTTTCGTCAACATTTTAAAGTGATATATTGGGGGTATAAACTTTAAACTTATCATGAAATTTCTTTTTAACATAATGCTGGCATTTATATGCCTTTACTCATCTGCGTCTGCACAAACAAAAAATTCTAATGAATTTGGCATTCAGTTTGGTATGAATGCGTCACGCTTGAATTCCGACGTTACAAATAAAACGCATTATAAAGTTGGTTTTAACGCGGGCGTTTCAATAGATCATTATTTTTCTGAAAGCTGGAGTGTTAAGGCGAAGGTTCTATATGATCAAAAAAGTTGGGAAGGCTTATCTTTATTAATGAAGGGCGTTTTGTATAACGCCCAATATGATTTAAATTATTTAACCGTTCCGATTTTAGCCAATTGGCACTTTGGCCGTACCAAAAATTGGTATCTGAATCTTGGTCCTTATACAAGTATATTATTAAATGTTGAGGAAGTAGGATCTGACAGGGATGTTAAATCCGGATTAAACAATATCGATCTTGGTCTTGACTTAGGTATCGGCTTTAAAATTCCGGTTTCAAATAAAGCCAAACTCTTTTTTGAACTTAATGGTGAAAAAGGATTAACCGATGTTGCTAAGGAGGGTTCAGGTCCAGCATTTCAAAACAACGTTTCGAGCATTAGTATCGGGTTGAGTTTTTAAAAAAATATTTGTTCAGGATATTCAATTAGCAATGCCTTCCTGATATATTTGGAAGGGCATTGTTTATATGAAATATCCTATCCTTATCCTTCTTTTAATCTTCGGGCTGCGTAGCTACGCCCAATATCCGTTTGAAAAATATCCGAAACCTCATTACAACGTTATTCCGTTAAAAGTGCTTGTGCAAAACGATTCACAATTCGTTGCAAAGTCAGCAAAATACAAAGGGTATTCAATTAAACTTGAGGATGCTCAAGCGGATACTAAGGTTACTGTTTATCATCACAATAAAATAATAAAGGTATTTACAATTGATTTAGGGCCGCTCTGGATTATTTTACCTCCTAAATCTGCATTGTGTGCTGCCGATATTGATGGTAACGGGACAGTTGATTTCAAACTGAAAACTTACAATAATGGTAGTGGTTTAGCGGGTTCACTAATGCATAAGCTGTTCCTATTCAACCGGGGTGGGAGTAATTTCTCTGCAGTTCATTACATGGATTTTTTTGATAATGATGAGCGGGATTTAAATGGAGATGGCCGTTATGAGATTATAACCCAACACTACAAACAAAATCAGGATAACAATCACGCTTATTGGGTATTCGATCTCTTTAACTTTAAAAATGGTAAATTAGTTAACGTTAGTGCCGAAAATAATTATCCCATAATGGTCCAGTTTCTATATCGGGATAACTACAGAATAACCAGGCACTTTACCCGCAGGCAGATGCGGCGGTTTTCGGTGATAACGCCGCAATTTTTTGAGTATATAAAGTAATTAAGCTTAGCAATTACATCGCACCATAAAATTTATTTAATTTGCGCCCGTTTTAAAGCAAAAATAAATTTTATGGATAATAACACGTTTTCAACCATATCAACCGTAATTAAAACCCGCCGTACCATTAAGCCGGCTATGATGAACGGTCAGAAAATTCCTAACGGGCACATTGCCGCTATACTTGAACTAGCTGACTGGGCACCGACCCACGCTTTTACCGAGCCTTGGCGCTTTGTAATCTATGAAGATCCGGCTGTTTTTTGTAAGCAACACGCGGAATTGTACAAAACGCATACACCTGCCGAAAATTTTAAGGAGGCTACTTATACCAACCTGCAAAATATAGGCAACAATGCTTCGCATCTGGTTATCGCTATTATGAAACGCGGTAGCAACCCTAATATTCCCGCTTTAGAGGAAGTGGCAGCGGCATCAGCGGCTATACAAAACATACTATTGGCAGCAACATCATTAAATATCGCTTCGTTTTGGAGCACTGGCGGCATGACCTTGAAACCTGCAATGAAGGACTTTTTAGAGCTTGGTGAGGAAGATGCCGTACTTGGTCTGCTTTACCTAGGCCACACGGATAACCAACCCGAAGGCCGCCGTACAACACCACTTGAGGCAAAAGTTAAGTGGGTTAAATAACGCTTATATTAACTAAGTATATTTAAATAGCCTTAAAGGAAATTAAATTTCCTTTAAGGCTATTTTATGTAGATCGGATGACAATAAATTATACGGTTATGCGTATATTTGTTTAACAATTCACACGGATACAATCTATTCTGACCTAAATCTCAACGCTTTTAAAATTATTAACTGAACTAATTTTAATTGAATATGAGAAAATATTTTTTGTGGGCAACGTGCAGTCTCTTAGTCGTGTTTTCAATAGCTTTTATCAGTTGGAGCCCTGCTTCAAACGTTAAAAAAGTTAGTACCGTTAATGTTGCCTCAGCTAAAAAACACGCTGCTTCGCTTAGCGAATTATACGGACAGTATGTTACCGATATTTACAATACCGCGCAGCTACAGCTTACCGGTATGGATGCCCTTGTTTTTCAAAAAGCTATAACAGGTTATATCAATCTTAAAATGGCACACAAGCTACCTGAAAACAGTAATGTGATCACCGTGGTTGATTTCAATAAATCGAGCCGTGAAAAACGTATGTGGATTATTGACCTGGCAGCAAAAAAGTTGTTGTTGAACACGTGGGTATCGCATGGGCAGGGTAGTGGTGATGATATGGCAAACGCTTTTTCAAACACCGAACATTCGCACCAAAGCAGCCTTGGCTTTTATGTAACCGATGATGTTTATTTAGGTAAACATGGCCGTTCACTACGTTTAAATGGCATGGATGTCGGTTTTAACAGCAACGCTCGCCAGCGGGCCATTGTAGTACACGCGGCTGATTATGTTAGTCAGGCTTCCATTAATCAATTAGGCAGGTTAGGCCGCAGCCACGGTTGCCCGGCAGTATCACCCGAGGTTTGCGCTACCGTTATTAATACCATCAAAGGGCAAAATATGCTATACATTGCCGGTAACGATAGCCGTTATACCTCTAAGTACCTTAATGAGGGCGTAGCCGAAAACTTTTTGTTCCCCGCTGCACAAGTTGCTAAAGTCTTATAATTATTCTTCTATAAAAAAGAACGGGAGCCCCAATCAGGGCTCCCGTTCTTTTTGCGTTAAATTTTATACGCTCAACAACTTTTTCATGTGACCGTAAAGTACCACATCCAGCCCGTAAACATCAGGGCGGAATTGTATTTTGCCGCTATCATCAACCCAGCAAGTTACATAGGTTAAATATACCGGTACCTTGTTAGGCAATGCAATATCTGTAGGCGTTGAACTTGGGTTGTTCATTTTATCTACGATCATTTTGTATTTATCGCCGTTGCCAAACAACGCTTCGGCTAACTGTTGTGGTTGTTCAACCCGTACACAGCCATGACTTACTGCGCGCATGTTTTGATTGAAGGCATTTTTAGCAGGTGTATCATGCAAATAAACACTGCTGCCATTTTTAAACAAAAATTTAATCTTGCCTAAAGCGTTACCATCGCCAGGGCGCTGCTTAAATTCATACTCATTTTTTGAGGCGCTGCCCCAGTCAATGGTTTCGGGGTCATCAACCTTTTGTCCGTTATGGTAAACATCAATATTTTCATTATCCAGATAATATGGATCATTCGCGGCCTGCACCATAATTTCTTTTGAAGCTATACTCTTTGGAATGTTCCAAACCGGATTAACCTGTACGCTGTGGATAAGGCTGCCCAGCTGCGGTGTTTCACGTGAGAAAGGGCGGTCAATTTTGTCGCTCTCATCATACTCTACCAGGCTTACTTCTTTATCCATATTACGGCCTTCGCCAACGCAAACCTTCATGTTCAAGGCTGATTTGCCATTTTCCATCACGTCTAAACGATAATCAGGAATGTTAACGATCACGTATTTTTTAGCATCAGGCTTATTTTTCCAGCGTAAACGTTCCAGGTTTACCGCGAAATAACGTTCGCTTTCTTCAGGCGTCATGCCAGGGGCCTGCACTTTATCGGTCAGGGCTTTTTGTAGCGCTTTGTACTGCGCGCTTTTAGGTTGGATGCTGTCCAGATAACTTTTCAATTCCTTAACAGCAAACACGCTTTTCATTGATGTGCTGTCCGGGCGTTTGGTTTCGGTGTAGTAACGCTGATATATCTTACGCGGACTAATTAACCCGTATTGCAGCGCGTTTGAATATCTGATCAACGAGTTAGCAGTCAATAACTCCAGTTTAGCAAGCGTGGTGTAGGCGGTGTTAACATCTTTAACGGCCTTTTTATCCTTGATGCGTGCAAGTAAAGCCTTTATGCTGTCGGCACGGAATATCTGCGGGTTAATGCCATGCTGCGTTGAATTGTCAAGATAGGTCGACAGTGTTTGCAGATCTTCGTTTTTTAAGTGGTTAAGCACCAAAACCGGTTCATAATCATTTTCAGCATAATAAGATTTAATTACATCCGGATAAGTGAGAAGCGATTTATTATCCGTCATGGCCTTTTTAAATGCTTCAGCGAAACCCTCGTTGGTCATATCCTTAAAGGTTTTGTTGCCTGTGGCATCGGCCATCTCTTTGCCTAAATCTGATTTGCTTTTTTTACAGCCTGGTATCACAGTTATAAAGGCCAAGGCAATTGTGGCTACAAATAATAAGGCTTTGTTATTGGTTATTTTTGTTATCATATATAAAAAGTAGATGTGTTGCCGCATTCAGTGCAATACCCGTACCATAGTATTTACATACGGCTTACTTTGTCAAATTGCTTTTTGTATAGATTAGCATTATGGATAATAAAAAGCTTCCCGAGGTTTGGCAGCGTGGCCCGGTTGCAGGTGTACCGGCATTGTTGCAGCCCGTAGCACATGCGCTATTGCAGGCAAATGAGGAAATTGGTGCATTAATGAAAGATTTTCCGGATAGCCTGCTTTATGAAACGCCCGCCGGACAGGCCTCGCCTGCTTTCCATTTGCAGCACTTAACCGGTGTGCTCGACAGGCTTTTTACTTATGCCCGCGGCGAAGTGCTGAATGAACAGCAGCTTAATTTTCTGTCTCAAGAAGGTAAGCTGGCTCAAATACCATACACTGCAATGGCTTTGGCTGATGCTTTTAGCACGCAGCTGGATAAGGCCGTGGAGCAATTGCGTAATACTGATGATGCGACACTTACTGATTTTAGAGGAGTAGGCAGGGCGCAAATACCATCAACCGTTATAGGTTTGCTGGTACATGCCGCCGAGCATACCATGCGGCATACCGGCCAGTTGTTGGTTACAGTAAAGGTGTTACAAGCCGGATTATAAGATCAGCTCGCCGATATCGCGGTGATTGGTGATACGGTAATCTGCCTCTGCATCAGTATAACGCTTTTCAGGATCGTACAATACCGTTTTAATGCCAACGGCTTTAGCTTCTTTAATTTCAGATTCCGGGTCGTCGCCGATAATGAGTACTTCTTCAGCCTTGTAGTTAAATTTCTCAAGAATTTGCGTAAACATTTGCCTTTTTGTTTTTTCGGTACTTTCCGGGTCAACTACGTAGATCTGTTTAAAATCTCCGACTATGCCCAGCATTTTTACCTTGCTGTTTTGCAACTTTACAAAACCGGTAGTTACCAAAAATTTATCAACGGCAAGCGTTTTAACATAGCGGTAATCGTCAAATGCCTGCATAGGCTTGTTGTAGGTAAGATTTCTAAGTAGTTCGGCTGCCTGCGCTTTCAGGTCATCACTTAAACCATATTCGTCCGCCACCTTTTGAAATGGGCGGCGGGTAAGTTCATTTTTAGCCGTTTGGATATCGGAGGAACTGATGCCTTCAGCCTGATTATCTATAAGTTTAAATAACCCGGCAAAAACCTCGTCGGCTATAGATTCAACAGGGTAGATGGTATTGTCCAGGTCGTATATTAGAGCACGTATCATATAAAGATAACGTGCTTTTTATGGGGATGTTTGTAACGATTATACTTTAGCGGCCCTGTTACGCAGCACATGATCGGCTAAAACCAATGCCGCCATGGCCTCAACAATAGGCACGGCGCGTGGTACCACACAAGGGTCGTGACGGCCCTTGCCGCTGATCTCTGATGCTTCGCCGGCGCTGTTTACCGTTTGCTGATTGTGCATAATGGTAGCCACAGGCTTAAACGCTACCCTGAACTCGACAGGCATGCCATTGCTGATACCGCCCTGTATACCACCCGAAAAGTTGGTGATGGTTTCCACCTTACCCGCGTTGTTGCGGAAGATGTCGTTATGCTCAGAGCCACGCATCTCGCTGCCCTCAAAACCGGAACCAAATTCAAACCCATGCACGGCGTTGATACTCAACATAGCCTTGCCCAAATCGGCATGTAATTTATCAAAAACAGGCTCGCCTAAACCGGCAGGTACATTGGTGGCAAAGCAGGTAACTTTACCGCCTACGGTATCGCCTTGCTTACGGATGCCATCGATAAACTCGATCATTTCTTCGGCAGTAGCAGGGTCAACACAGCGTACAATATTTTGCTCCCGGGCTTCAATAAAAGCCGTAGCATCTTTAATATCCACATTAGGCGCGTTTATTTTGCCTACACTGCTTACATGCGCGAACACTTCAATACCCTGCGTTTTCAGGAATAGCTTGGCCAATGCGCCAGCCGCTACACGCGCCGCGGTTTCTCGGGCTGATGAACGGCCGCCGCCTCGATGATCGCGGATGCCATACTTGGTAAAGTAAGTAAAGTCGGCATGTGATGGACGGAATACATCCACATTATGGCCATAATCCTTTGAGCGCTGATCTTCATTCGGGATGATCATGGCGATAGGCGTACCCGTAGTTTTGCCCTCGAACGTACCCGAAAGTAACTGCACGGCATCGCTCTCCTTACGCTGCGTGGTGATCTTTGACTGACCGGGTTTACGTTTATCCAACTCAGCCTGAATGTAATCCAGGTCAACCGGTAACTGCGCCGGGCAACCGTCTACAATCACACCGATAGCCTCGCCATGCGATTCGCCAAATGTTGTTATCCTGAATATTTGCCCGAAAGTATTGCCTGCCATGGTGCCCCCTAACCCCCTAAAGGGGGAATTTTGTATGTTGTTTAATAAATATAGTTAAGTTGATTATTTCGCATTTTAAGGATTCCCCCTTTAGGGCGTTAGGGGGCCAAAGCCCACCTTCTCCAGATCCTGCCAGAATGCCGGGTATGATTTTTCGACAACCATGGCATCTTCAACTTCCACTTGCGGAATTACCAGTGCCAGCGGCGCAAAGGCCATGGCCATGCGGTGGTCCTCGTAGGTATTGATGAACATGCTTTCGGGAATGAACTTTTCGCTGCAATCCAGTTTGTAAACCAAACCTTTTTCAATCAGTTTAACCCCCATTTTGCCCAGTTCGTTCTGTAAGGCCTTTACACGGTCGGTTTCCTTTATTTTTAGGGTTTCCAGGCCGGTAAAGGTAGCTTCGTGCCCTAATGCCGCACATACCACAATAACGGTTTGCGCCAAATCAGGGCATTCCTTCATGTCGAATATTTTGCGTTGGATAGGTTTTGGCTCCTTTTTCAAATGAACGCCGCCATCCTTAAACTGCGAGGTAATGCCAAAGTTCGCCATGATCTCGGTGATCACGCTATCGCCCTGTAAGCTGTATGAGGTAAGTCCCGGTAAAAACAGTTCGGCTTCATCAGCTAAAGCCGCTATAGCGTACCAGTAGGATGACGCGCTCCAGTCAGGCTCCACAGGCAGCGATGTTTCGCTGAACTCCTGGTTAGCTATGCTGATCATGTTGCCTTGCCAAGTATGCTGAATACCCGCTTGCTTTAACATCGCCAAAGTCATCTCCACATAAGGGCGGGAGGTAAGCTCACCCTCGATATGCAGCTCTAAACCTTGAGGTAACTTAGCGGCTATCAGTAACAAAGCGGTGATATACTGACTGCTGATATCACCCTTAATGCTGATCTGGTTGGTTTGCTGCTCAAAGCCACCGCTTATTTGCAACGGCGGAAAGCCATCCTTTTCGGCATAGGTAATGTTAGCGCCCAGTTTACGCAAGGCATCAACCAAAATGCCTATAGGGCGCTGTTTCATACGCTCGGTGCCGGTAAGCAATACCTCACCCGGTTGCAGCGCGAAATAAGCCGTCAAAAAACGCATAGCCGTCCCAGCCGGGCCTATGTTGACGGTTGCTGGTTCAGCAACTGCGTTACTGCCAACTGCCAACTGCGTACTGTTAAGTATCCCCGCCAGCGTAACGGTATCCGCCGCGTCCGACAGGTTTTTAACCTTTACACGGCCGCCACTCAAGGCTTCAATAACGAGTGCACGGTTGCACTCGCTTTTTGAGCCCGTAAGTTGTATGGTGCCGTTGACGGTTTTATCTGTTTTAGTAAGGATGATGTTACTACTACTCATTATCCCTGGTTACGCTTGGGTTAATTTTTCTTCCACTTGCTCCTGGCCTTCGTTCAGGATAATGCCCTGGCGACGGATAGATTCGGTGTGAACCAGCTCTAACAGTTTCTCGGTAAACTCAGCGTCGAGTTTCAAAGCCTTACCATAATCGGTAGTTTTTTTCAGGATCTCTTCCCAACGGTTAACCTGTAAAATAGTGATGTTGTTATCTTTTTTGTATTTACCAATTTGCTCGGCGATGTTCATACGCTCGGCAACTTTCTGGATGATCAGGTCGTCGATCTTATCGATCTTGGCACGTAATTCAGCCAACTTATCACTAACGGCTGCACTTTTAACTTCGGCTTTACGCAGGGTAAGGTTGTCAATAATATCTGAAAGGGCAGCAGGGGTAACCTGTTGTTTAGCATCTGTCCAGGCAACTGAAGGATCAATGTGCGATTCGATCATTACACCTTGCATATCCAGGTCAAACGCTTTTTGGGCGATGTAACCGATCAGGTCGCGGTTACCGGTGATGTGGCTCGGATCATTGATGATCGGCAGATCAGGCACCTGTGTTTTCAGGCTAATTGCCAGATCCCACATTGGGTCGTTACGGAAGGTGGTGTTACCGTATGACGAGAAGCCACGGTGAATAGCCGCCAGTTTAGTAATACCCGCATTATTGATGCGCTCTAAGGCGCCAATCCATAACGATAGGTCAGGGTTAACCGGATTTTTAACCATCACCGGTACATCAACACCCTGAAGGGCATCAGCAATTTCCTGTACAGTGAAAGGATTAGCGGTTGAACGTGCACCTACCCAAAGAATGTCGACACCGGCAGCTAAAGCTTCTTCAACGTGTTTAGCGGTAGCAACCTCAACTGCGGTTGGCAAGCCGGTTTCTTCTTTAGCGCGTTTTAACCACTCCAGGCCAATGCTGCCGATACCCTCAAACTCACCCGGACGGGTACGCGGTTTCCAGATACCTGCACGCAGTGCGGTAATTTTTCCGGTATTGGCCAGCAATTTAGCAGTGGCTACTAATTGATCCTCAGTTTCGGCACTGCACGGGCCTGCAATTACCAATGGCTCTTTACCCGATGTTATCCAGGTATTTAATGGTTGTATGTTTAAATTAAGTTTCATGATCGTTGTTTGTTTTTTTGAGTCCGAAGTCGGTAAGACCGAAAGTCCGGAAGTAAATTTTATATTTTGTTAATTAATTGTTGTGTTTGAGTCCGGGAGTCCGATAAGTCGGAAAGCCCAGAAGATTGTTTTTCCTATCTCCAGACTTTCGGTCTTACCGACTTCCGGACTACTAAAGCTATGAAAGCCCCTCCTCATACCGCTTATATTCGCCCAGTATATTAAAGTTGTGGGTATACTTTAATATTTGGCGCAGTGCGGTATCATATTGTTGTTGGGCTGTCCATTCCACGTCCAGATAAAAGTTGTATTCATTACGTTTACCCAGTACCGGCATGCTCTGTATCTTGCTCATGTTGATGTTGTTTTCGGCCAAAATATTGAGCACCTTGGCCAGCGACCCCACCTCATTACTTACCTGGAAGCATAACGACGCTTTGTTGGCTTCCACCTTAACGGCATTGTCATGCGTGGTGAGTATTAAAAAACGGGTGAAGTTCTTTTTGTTCGATTCGATGCGGCGCTCTAAGATTTCCAGACCGTAAAGTTTGGCGGCCAACGTGTTGGCAATGGCTACGGTATCGGTAAGCTGTTCCTCACGGATGCGTTTGGCGCAGGCGGCGGTATCATTGCTTTCCACTACCTTGATCTGTGGGTAATCATCAAAAAAATCAACGCACTGGCGTATAGCAATCGGGTGCGACATGGCAGTTTTAACATCCTCAAACGCCACGCCCGGCAGCGCCATCAGGTGTAGTTGTATAGGCAGGTAAACCTCGCCTACTACCGGAAAGTTGTAGTTTAACAGCAGCGAGTAGTTAGGCAGCAGGCTGCCGGCAATACTGTTCTCAATGGCCATCACCACATAGTCGGCCTCGCCGTTTTTCAGGGCTTCGAAAGTTTGTTTAAAAGAGTTGCATTCAATGGTTTGAATGTCCTCGCCAAAATACCTGAAGGCGGCCTCTTCGTGAAAGGAAGCGCGTATGCCCTGTATTGCAACCCGTGGTGTTCCGTTTATCATAACCCTGTTAAAGCAAAAAGTCCCGGCCTTTATCGGGCCGGGACTTTTCAGTTTCTTCTGTATGTTAGTTAGTGCATATCAGTCCCGGCTCTTACCTGTTAAAGTAAAAGTAAAAACCGTAAAAATATGCGTTGTTATTAATCATTGTTTTGTTTGATGCCGCTAATGTAAGCGTTTGAAGTATTTGTTCCAAATAAAATTAAAAATTAATATTTATCTTGCTTTAACATATTGCTTTACAATACTTGAAACGGATGAAGCTCGCCAATTGAAAAAAATTCAAATGAATCATCAAATTTTGATGTAAAATCGCTATCACTAATTAAAATATTTGTAAACTTAATTGAAGTGTTATTCTTAAATGCAATCTCGTATACGATTAATTCAATAGGATTTCTGCTGCCTTTTGCTTGATACGTTATAATGTTAACGATTTCATCTTTTCCATATTTAACAATTTCATTTTTATTATCTCCAAACCAAAACGCATTTTGCCCTCTCGAAATTTTAAGAAATTGGTTTCTTTTCGGAAAAGTTAATATGAACGTGTAATATAATAAAACACCTGGGAACGCAATCAGTAGTAATATCAGAAATATTCCATCCGGTTGAAAATGAATCGGCTTACTCATCAAGAGAATTACAACTGGAAACATTAAAAAAAGGATCCAAAGATTTAGCGTGATCGTCATAAACCTAAACACGGTTGGATTATATTCAAATGTTTGAGTGAGAAAATGTTTTTTGCTACTAAATTTTGGAAAAGGTTTGTCAAAGCCCTCAGGTTTAAAAGTGTTGTCAAAAAAGTGAGTGATAATCTCCAAAACTAAGTCAAGGGATTCAAATGAGCGCTCAAATAATACATTGCCTTGATTGAGGTAGTAAATGCAGTATTTATCATTAAAATATAAGCCAATCTTCAAATATTCACCCCCTTTATTACATATTGTAACCGATGGCCCGGTCAGTTGAATATCCGTTAAATGGCGTTCATCCTCCCATGGGAATGCTTTAATTAGTGCTATGGTCTCTTCCAGATTGCGGGCCTTCTCTTCGGAAAACTCGCCGGTTTCGTAGTTCTTGTGCTGTACTTTTGAGATAAATTCAGGCATGGTGTTATGCTGCTAAGATATACTTTAAAGCTGTTTATTCTAAACCAAAATCCACCCTCAACGTTATTCAATAAAACATTACACTATGAATAACGATCCAAAAGATATAAAACAAACCAACGACGACAGCAACCTGCACCGTGATGAGATTGGCGAGAACACCGGTACCGATACGCAACTAAACAAAAGCGTTAAAACGGATGCCGTTGAGCAGGAGGAATCAGACAGTTCAAATAAGGAGCAAGGCCCGGCAGGCGAGAATTTGTAAGGGTTGTCTGAACCTGAATTTTCGGAATTGAGGGATTTGCAGAATTTTGCCGATTAGCTGTAAAAGTCCACTAATGCTTCGACAGGCTCAGCATGACAAGGTGGTGATTTTAAAAAAATGGCTTGTCACCCTGAGCTTGTCGAAGGGTGCGTGCGGTAGGGCCTTTATCTACAATGCTTCGACGGGGCTCAGCATGACACCCTTTTACTTTTTAAGGTTATAAAATTCCTTTGCTCTGCAGTTACCCCGCTAAATAATAATCAAACGCTTCAAAAAGTTCCTCTTTGGTGCAAATGTTATCAATATTGAACTTGCCGATAGCTGATAGTAGCGTACAGTTCACTTTGCCATCCATGTTCTTTTTGTCCTTCAGCATAATGCTGTAAAGCTCCTCATAAATATCACGGCTAAAGCCAAAGCGTGGGTATAGCCGGTTAAATGTAGCGGTGATCTCCTCAAGTTCTTCAGCTTTTAATCCTGTTTTTTTGTGGGCCAGGTAGCTTTCGCAGATCATGCCTATGGCAATCGCCTCGCCGTGGGTAAGCGAGTCGGGTTTATCGTTCAATGCCCACGTTTCAATGGCGTGGCCAATGGTGTGGCCAAAATTCAGGCTCTTGCGGATGTTTTTTTCCGTAGGGTCTTCCATAACCACCTTATTTTTCAACACTACCGAACGGTGTACCAATGCTGTTGAAGGCTTGGTAAGGTCGCTTTGTTTAAGCTCGTTCCAGTAAGCCGCATCCAGTATCAACCCATGTTTCAGCATTTCGGCCAGGCCCGATAGTATTTGGCGTGGCGGAAGGGTATCCAAAAAAGCGGTATCAATAAATACCGCTTTTGGTTGTGTAAATGTGCCAATGATGTTTTTGATGCCGTCCACATCAATCCCCGTTTTACCACCAACCGAAGCGTCAACCTGCGAAAGCAGGGTAGTAGGCATGTGCACAAAATCAATCCCCCGTTTATAGGTTGATGCCGTGAAACCGCCCATGTCGGTAATCACGCCGCCGCCCAGGTTTACCAGCAGGCTTTTGCGGTCGGCCTCAAAATCAATCAGCATCTTCCATACGCCAATGCAGAAGTCAATATTCTTGCTTTCCTCGCCGGCGTTTATCTCGATCAGGTCGTAATTACCCAGGGTGTTAAGCTTATCGGTTAGTTTGGGCAGGCAGTGTACGCTTGTGTGTTCGTCGGTTAAAACAAAAAAACGGCTGTATTTACCACGCTCAATAAACGCTATAAGTTCATCAATACTGTTCTCAAAAAAAATAGGGTAGTTATCGCTCTGGATGGTTTGCATAATTTAAATGATCCTGATGGTTTGTTTTCTGAACTCAACAACGTCGCCCTTTTTTACTTTCAGGCGTTTGCGATAGTCAACCTGGCCGTTATACTTTACTTCGCCCTCGGTAACAACAATTTGCGCTTCGCCGCCGGTTTGTACCAAATTGGTGGCTTTAAGTAGCTGAATTAGTGGGATGTACTCGCCCTGTAGTTCAAAGTTGATCATGTGTGCGGCAAAATTAAACTATTGCAGCATAAATGAACGATTTAATTGACGCATTTTATATTTTTGCAGTTATGACCTCGTACTCTACAAACGGCAGCGACAAACCTGCCGAAGGCCTCTCTTTTGATAATACTGAAGTGGCTTTCAGGCATTCAACCAACGGTGAGCTAAAACGTGCTTACTGGCTGTTTCGCATTATCAATGTCAACTTTTTGGTTAAGATAGGGCCGCCTGTTACCAACTTCGCGGTTAATATTGGTTTGCCCATAAAAGGGCTTATCAAGGCTACTATCTTCAAACAATTTTGCGGCGGCGAAACTATTGCCGAGTGCGATGCAGCCATTAAAAACCTGTATGATGGCGGGGTAGGTACTATCCTTGATTACTCGGTTGAAGGTGAGGACGAGGAAGCTGTATTTGATGAAACCCGCAACGAGATCATCCGCACTATAAAACGTGCTACCGGCGATCCGGCCATTCCGATCACTGTATTTAAAGTAACCGGTGTAGGCCGTTTTTCATTGTTAGAAAAGCTGGATGCAGGTACCACACTTACTGCCGGCGAGCAGGCTGAGTGGGCCAAGGTACAACAGCGCGTGCTTGACATTTGCCAAAATGCTTATGATGCACAAGTGCCTGTTATGATAGATGCTGAAGAAAGCTGGATACAGCTAACTATTGATGCCCTTGCTATGGACATGATGCGCCGTTTTAATAAAGAAAAGATAATTGTTTACAATACCTACCAGCTTTACCGTCATGATAAGCTGGCATCTATTAAGGCAGATCACGCGGTTGCGGTAAAAGAAGGATTTGTATTAGGCGCTAAAATTGTACGGGGTGCATACATGGAAAAAGAGCGTAAGCGCGCTGCGGAGATGGGTTACCCATCGCCTATTCAGCCCGACAAACAATCGGCAGATAAAGATTATGACGAAGCCGTGCGTTACGCCGTTGAGAATATTGATACACTTGCCATAGTTGCCGGTACCCATAATGAGAACAGCTGCCGCCTGCTGGCTGAGCTTATGGATAAGCAAGGAATTGAGCATAAACACCCACATGTTTATTTTTCGCAATTGCTGGGTATGAGCGATAATTTGAGCTTTAATTTGGCAAATGCTGGGTATAATGTTGTAAAATATGTACCTTACGGGCCAATAAAGGCAGTTTTGCCTTATCTTTTCCGCCGGGCACAGGAGAACACCGCCATTGCCGGACAAATGGGACGTGAACTTAGCCTCATCGTAAAAGAAAAGAAACGCAGGGGTATCTGAGACAGATCGTCTGTAGCGGGGCTAAGCCCTGAACATCTATCATTATCTTTAAAAGGGAAAAGCAAACTTTATTTATGCTGATAAGGGGTAATTTATTATTTAACCCCAATATGTATGTCGCAACGTTTTAAATTAGTTGAGTACGAGGATGCCGGTCCGGAAGTGAAGTTGATATACGAGGAAACCATGAAAGAAATGGGCATCCCCTTCGTTTTAAACTGGTTTAAATGCCAAGGTAACAACCCTACCGTGTTACGCGGAAACTGGGAGAAGCTACGTAACACCATGTTGCGCGGTTCGGTACCGTTTGTACTTAAGCAGCTTATTATTTACAATATATCAAATTTAAAGGGTTGTGATTATTGTGCCCAGGCGCATGGTATCATAGCCGATAGTTTGGGCAAAACTCTTACAGGTGAAAATGATTTGAGGCTTACCAATAACCTGGATAGCAGTTACATACCATCATCATACCGGAAAGCGATATCGATTGTAACACGTTGCGCCTTGGCGCCGCGCAGTACTACCGATGAAGATTTTGAGGAATTGCGCGATGAAGGTTTTAGTTTGGAAGAGGTGCAGGAACTGATGGCGCTTGCCGATCTCACCAATATGGTGAACACCATAGCCGATATATCGGGTATAAAGATTGACAACGAACTGATGGAACCAAAATAAAATGGATTCCACGACGGGGATACTTCAAAACTCGCAGCGTTTACGGTACGAAGCGCTCTCTAACTTTGCTACTGACCTTAACAAGGCCGCGTCATTTAATGATATTGGCGAGGCGCTGACCGCGCATGCCAAATACATTATAGATACTTACATGTTACGGATATGTTATACCCATCGGGGCGATACCTGGTGTATTGAACTTAGTCGCGGTGAATACGCAATTGTTCGGCCTAGGAATAATGCAGTCCGAAAATTTGAGCTTGAGATACTTGCCAACGGTTTGCCTGTTAGCTACGCGTTAGAAGATGGTACGATTGATATATTAAAACGGACAGCTTTTAACGACCCGAAAATAGCATACGTGCGTTCACTGCCTGTGTTCTATTATGAAGATAGAAGCATCGTTATTACCACTGGTGCAAAAGAAGTTGTATCACAAATCGATCAGGATTTTAAATTTTTACGCAGTATAGCCGACCTCGCCGCTAACAAGCTTTTACAGCTTGAACTACTACAGGAGATAAAAAAGAATAACAAGGAGCTTAAAAAGAAGAATCAGCAGATAACCCGCCTCAACCGCGATCTCGAAAAGACGGTGCTTACGCGTACTGCTGAGGTTACGGCCGCCAATCAGGAATTACTTACGTTGTTTTATCGTACCTCGCACGATTTCCGGGCTCCGCTGGCCAATATTATGGGTTTAGCTAACCTGGCCAAATTGGTTACAGAGGATGAAAACGTGCTGGATTTGTTTGATAAGTGTGAACAGGTTGTACGCAAGCTGGATGGTATGCTTTCAAAGCTTAATGTATTAAGCACCTATTCGTACGAAACTCAGGTAGGGGAGGTTGACTTTAAGCAAGTTTTGCGAGGTTTAAAAACCAATTACCAAAGCCGCTTAGATGATGTTGGCGGCAGATTGGTATTTGATGTGCATTTGACAGAAAAGCATGTATGTAATACGCATGCCTATATTAATATATTTGATAACCTAATTGAAAACTCCCTTACCTTTCATAAGGGAGGTTTACTTATCCAGATCTATATTTTTAGCTTTAAAGGTAATTTGGTGATAAAATTCAGCGATAACGGGCAAGGTATACCGCCGCGGGTTATCAATAAAATTTATGATATGTATTACCGCGGAAATTCCGCATCCGCCGGTAGCGGGCTTGGTTTATACGTTGTACGCCGGCTTGTAAAATCATTAGGCGGCGAAATCTATGTTCAAAGTAAAGTAAAGCAATACACTTACTTTTTCATCAAAGTACCATTGACACAAACTGTCTGATTTGTGGATCTATCAGGTTATAACAGCCCGTTGCGTTTAAAATAATCCTGTAAAGTGTCAGGCGCTGTCATCAGGAAGGTGTTGATACCTAACTGCTCAGCGGCTTTCAGGTGTTGCGGACTATCGTCTATAAACAGCGTTTCGTTAGGATTAAGCCCGTTTTCAGTCAACACCTGTTCAAATATGGCTGTTTCAGGCTTGCGCTTGCCGGTAAGGTGCGAATAATATGTTTTCTCGAATAGATGATCGTTGCCCATAAAACCAAATTGCTTTTCCAGGTAGTTCATAATAAATTCGTAATGGATAGCATTGATATTGCTCAGCAAAAAGGTGCGGTATTTAGCCTTTAACTGAAGTAGTAGATCGTGCGTACCCTCGGCAACGCCGATCAGCATACTGTTCCAGGCATTATTGATCTGGGTATCGGTCAGGTTGGCGTTTCCGGTTATTTCACGTATACGATCACGAAACTGAACAGCAGTTATTTCTCCCCTGTCAAAAGCGTCAAAAATAGCATCCTGTTTAAGATGACCAAAAAAGTCGCCCGTATTATTGATACCCAGCTCACTCCAAGCTTGTTGCGCTTTTTCAAAGCTGATGTTAAAAATAACGTTGCCGTAATCAAAGATGATATTTTTAATATTTTTCATAATTTACTTTACTAATTCATGGCAAATATGTAATATTGCGCCTCGAAAAACAACCGAAAAATTTGCGCCTATAGCTCAGTCGGTTAGAGTAGAAGACTCATAATCTTTTGGTCCCTGGTTCGAGCCCAGGTGGGCGCACTTCCCCGAGTATCGGGAACATCGAAAACCCTCTAAATAGCTTATTTAGAGGGTTTTTTCATTAATTATACCCTTCCTAACCCCAAAGAAAGCCAAACTTCTGAACACCTAACTGACTACCTGAGATTAGTTTTTACCTTAGGTGTTCAAAAGTGACTTAACGATCTGATAAGTAATCTGTTAAGTGAACTAAAACTCACAAAAACGAAAAAGCCGTGGGCACCTTTTGAACACCTGAAAGCGAAGCTGAAACAGGATGCAACTAATTCATTAACCATTTAAAATGTTATTGTATGAAAACATCGCAGTCATTCCGCATTTACTTTACGATCAAGAGTGATAAGGAGAAGGATGGCAAAGCACCACTATATGTAGTGGTTACTATCAACAAGGAAAAATGCTTTATTGCCTTAAAGCAAAAAATGGTTGATATCAGTATTTGGGATTTTGGAAAGGGTGCCGCCAAAGGCACTAAGAATGAAATTAAAGAGCTGAACGCCTATCTGGAAGAGGTTAGGCTTAAGTTAGGTAACTGCTATAAGGAGTTGCAATTAAAAGGGAAGCTGATCAATACCAGATCGATCAAAAGTCTTTTTCTCGGTGAAAAAGAAGAAGCATTTACGTTGAGCAGCCTCATGAGCTACCATAACGAAACGGCTACCACAGATTTAAAGTGGAGTACGCTTAAACATTATTATGTTACCCAGCGCTATTTAAAGAAATTTTTGGAACAACACTATAATGCTACTGATATATACCTACGTGAACTGAATTATAAGTTTGTGAAAGACTTTGAAGTCTTCTTGCGTAACCACAAACCGAAAGATCATCAAAAGCCGCTTAACAACAACGGCGTGATGAAACATATTATTCGGTTAAAAAAGATGACCAACCTGGCGTTAAATTTACATTGGATAGATGCGGATCCTTTTGCAACTTATAAACTTAAAATCCAAAAGGTCAATCGGGAGCAGCTATCAGAAGTCGAATTGAAAGCTATTGAAGAGAAGAAATTTGGTATTGAGCGATTAGAAATGGTGAGAGACATGTTCGTCTTTTGCTGTTATACCGGCCTATCATACGTTGACGTCAGTAACCTAGAGCCAGAACATATTGTGACTAATGCGGATGGCGACCGTTGGATTAGGACATGCAGAGAAAAGACGCTTATACCTGTGATAGTGCCGTTACTGCCTAAGGCGTTAGACATCCTTGATAAGTATAAAGACAATGAGCGCGCTTTATATGATGGGCGTGTGTTTCCGAAGATATCTAACCAAAAAGTAAATAGCTACCTGAAGGAAATTGCTGATCGCTGCGATATAATTAAAAACGTGACGTTTCATATTGCTAGACACACATTCGCGACTACTATAACATTATCCAATGGTGTACCTATTGAAACTGTGAGTAAGATTTTAGGTCATACCAAAATTACAACTACTCAGATTTATGCGAAAGTTGTAGAAAGGAAGCTCAAGGAAGATATAAATGCCTTGAAACAACGGCTAAATAAATAAACGCACATTTAGGTAATGTAAAAGAAAGCTTGATCATTTTTCAAGCTTTCTTTTTTACTGCCGGTGCTTTCACTGAATTAACCGGGATAAAATTAATAAGTGTTGCGGTGTCTTTACCATTATCGTTCCAAACGCACTCTTCCGAACCCCAATATAAAGCCAGGTACTTATCATCACTGTTATTATATTTTTTGAAACCGTTAGTTCCTTTTGTAGTGTAAACAACCACAGCCTGGTCTTTTGCTAACTGATATTCTGGAAATACATAGATGTGTCGGAACTCATTAGAAACCATTTCGTTTCCATCAAAGGTGCGGTCAACTAATGCAAATCCTTTGGTACTAATAGGCGCTGTCGCTTTTAACCAAACTTTTTCTTCTTCAACTGAACTACCGTTCAGGACCTTGTAATTTCTAAAGTAAATTTCTGTGCCATAAAATTATAATTGGTTATACAAATTTTAAAAATTGCTAAATTAATCGCGGGGTTACTGCTTAAAGTTTTACTATTAAATTACGACATCTACCGCTAACCAGGATGTTCACCACCTCCCAACCAATCGCCTGTAATGTGCCAAACCTCATAGTGGTATAACCAAAGTGATGTCCAGGGTATAATGGTCTCACTGATCAGATCGCTTGGCTTAAACTCTCCATAAATCGGTCGATAAAGGCATAACCGCTCTTTAGAATACAGATGTTCGGGCATTTCCCCTTTGAAATTTCGCTCAATTTTGGGATTTAGTAATATAATATCTGGGGAATCCCCTAATTGATAAATAATTTGAACAGTATAAATAATGCTTCTGGCGGTCGGTTGCAAATCGCCTACTGCTTTGAGCCTGTTCCTTGTAACACTCACGGCAAACCCAGGCCATTTGACATTTATTGCCTGGGCTTGCTGAGAAAGTGGTTTTGCTGTTAATGTGCAATTATTAAAATACATTAGTCGCCAAAAAAAGTATTCGTCTTAACAACTGCGCTTGCTACTGTACCGGCCTTAACAATGTTACCTGTGTCGCGACTAATACCCAAATTCTGGGATTTACGATAACTTTCAAGCAAGGTAGTTTGCTCACGCTGCGCATTGGTGAACAAATCATCGCCAAATAATCCTTTAAGTATACGGCTCTCGGTGATCACCCCATGTTGTTTTTTCAGCTCCTGCCACTCATTGTACAGGTGTACTACAAACGCTTTAAAGGCAGTATAATACTGCGGTTCAGCATCCCACTTATCGGTAAAGTCTTCTTGGGCGTTCACGGGGTTGAGTATTTTTAGCCGGGATGGCAGATAAGTTACATTATGGCGTATTTGATTTACTATATTTTCAACCGTATCAAAAATACTTTCTTCGCCATTGTAATATAAGCCGGCTATAGTTGTTAAAATGATACTTGAAGTTTTATAGGTATCATCATCCTGAAAGTAAATATCACGGTAACGCTTTATTAGTTGCACTGCTCGTTGCAGTGGTTTTTTATACTTAAAGTTATCAGCCGGTATATTTTCTGCTCTCAGCGCCTTTTCCAGTAAGCTAACCTTTACGGTATTTGCCCGATCAATAAACCACTTCGCATATCCCCGCGGGTTGCTGCTTACCCATCGGCCTAATTCATGGTCAGGAACACAAAGCCTGTTGTCATCCCAATCAAACTCCTGTATGCCAGGTAATATGTCCATGTGGAAATCACCGGAGTAGTTCAGGCGTATACAGCGTTTCTTTAATTCCATCATTCCCTTATACGTCTCATGTTCGCTCAGTCTGCGTTTCAGCTCCTGGTATATACGTTGAGGGGTGTGCGCGGTGTGATTAGTTTTGATGTGCAAGGCAATATCCAGGTCGAACTCGTCTTTACCGATAGGCTTTACAGTGGTAAGGATACGCACTGAACCATGTGGGTATAGTTCGTAGGCAAAAGGTTTAAAGAATTTTTCATCTTTCTCTATCCAAGATTTAATAGCTTCGTAATGCCCTTTCATCCTGTCATAACGGCTATCGCCGAGTTGCAATGATTCCGCCATTCTATCCAGAATGTCATCTATCTGCGCTTGTCTGTTGTTTAAATATATCATTTGGGTAGAATTTTGAATGTATGTGGTAATATGGTGCGGCCATCGTTGGTAGCACCTTTTCTAATTTCGTCTGGTGTAGCAAAAACGATTTGTTCGGTATGACTGATCAAATTGGCGATGGCTTTCTTTTGAGCATCGGTTTCAGGACGCAACTCATAGATCTCGGCATAACGAAATTCATCGATTGGGTAAACCGGCGATTTTAAAATACCTTCGGTGTGTTTGCAGATAAACACGTACTTCACATGTTTAAAAATATCTTCTTGCAACAAGCCCGGCTCAACCAGTTCCTCGTAGAACTCTCGCCATGGGTCCATTTCCCGATTTTTACGGCTTTCAAACCATTTTATAAAATCTATTAGGTTCTTACGCCTTTTAAGGCGTATTCGCAAATCGTGATCTGTTTTCTCATCACGCGGCACATGGTCGCAGGGTTCAACCCCCAGTTTATCAAATAACTCGCGGTTTTCTTCTTTAAAATATTTGAATGCGCCGCCTATTGGCTGATAGCCCACCCGATCATTTTTATGCCGCTTAATTAATACATACCTACCGTTCATTTCTATACGGAACAAATAAGCCACAGTAACACGTACTGGCTGATTGGCTTTAAATATTCTTGTCTTTAGCAGATTCCAATGCTTTTTATTCTCTATCAAAAACACAATCAGATCAATAGCCCCGCCTAAAACAAAACCCAAAGCGATCTTGAAAATGGTAGATTTAACATCGGTTGCTGTAATAAAAATGCAGGCTATAAAACCCGCGATACCTATAATAAAACTGATCTTACCTTTTAAATTCATATTCTCCTTTCTTTTTTTTACCTTCCCTTGTTTTTTTAAGCTCCTGATTATTTGCCCCTCTAATAAGTATATAACCGGAGGTTTAAAAAAGTCCCCCACTTGGGGGAAAACCTAACTAAGCCGGTTATTATCACTATGATTTTAGGACCTCACTATAGCAATAATCAAAGACGGTTTTCAACGTTAAAAGAAAACGATTGGAAAGTTGTCCTCAGAAAAAGCGCCAAACACATACGTATAAGATTAAAACAAAGGACCTTGAGCGGCGCCCATAGTGCTGGAAATCTAGGTACTAATCCGGTTGAACATTACCTGGAAATTGCCTATACCAAATTGCTGGGCGGTGAATGGGAATGGAAAGAAAAGTTTACATTACTAGAGCAGATGATCCGTTTGATCGATCATGAAATAAGTGCTGAAGTTGAAAAATATAAAACACCTAAATCAAAAGCGTTGAGAATCGAATATACCGATATCACAGATGATTTTTATATACCAGATACCACGCAGGTAACAGTAGATGAAGAAAAGACGTTTAAGGAGCAATGTGAGGCTTTGAAAAACGCGGCCGCTGGCGATACCGAATTAGAAATGATATATGAAGCGATCTGTGAGGGGATGAAACGAGCTGATATTGCCGAACTGCTGGGTAAAACACCTAAGCAGTTTGATAAACTGAAAGAGAAATTGGTTAATAAGGTAAAAAAATCACAACAATCCTGAAGCTATGCCGACCAATAAGCAAATTTTAAATAACCTATATGGGTTAATGCTGGAGATCAACTACCAGCAAGACGATCAGGATGTGTTGGCTGAATTAGAGGCTAAACCAGACTCGGTGGTTAACAACCACCTGCTAAAGATCAAACAATTAACAGCTAAATTAAAAGCCGATGCAAACCGTCAGCGTTATGCAGACGCTGTTAGCCAACTTCAACTTCTAAAACAAAAAGGCATTGAAGAATTTAGAAAACTGTTTAGTCCAAGCGATCAGACAAAGTTGGTGCCGATGTTCAATCGGTTTACCGAACTTTCCAAAAAAGATGAGCAGGAGATTTTAGAGGATCAGGAAATGCTACACTTTATGGAAATACTTAAAGATCGGGCAAACGAGGCTGATAGCAATAATGGTTAATCCTAGTACCAAAGCACTTCAGCTTCTTCATGAGATCGGTTGGTCGAAACCTGGCGATCTCTCCATGGAGGACATCGTTTTTTCGTTAAATGGTGTTCTGAAATATCAACCCCTATCCGGATCAGAGGGGCGTATATTGATCAAAGGTGATAATGCCATAATTACGATAAACTCTGAAATCAATTATGAACCAAGAAAAATTTGGGTGATTGCACATGAGATTGGTCATTTCTGCCTCCATAAAAATGTAGTCCCCTTATTTTCAGACACCGATAAAACACTATCTGATTGGTTTCAGAAAGGTCCGCAGGAGCAACAAGCTAATGACTTCGCGTCTGAATTATTAATGCCATCGCCGCTGTTTAAGCAGAAAGTTGCAGGTAAGAAACTTGATATTTCTCTCATACAGGATACTGCCCATTATTTTAACGTGTCATTGATTGCCACATTCTTGAAGTACCGTTTTTTGGGAGACTTCCCTGTAATGATTATTTTTATTGAAAATGGGATAATCAAATGGAAGCAGTATACACAAGGCTTTCCATTTGAGTTTATCGAGTATGAAAGCAAAGTGCCCGTTTATACGGTTGCCGGTGATTTATTTTATAACAAGACAAAAGAAGATAGACCCGAAAAAGTAGATGCCATAGAATGGTTTCCGGATGATTTTAACATCAAAACTAAAAGAACATGGCAACTTTGGGAGCAATGTTATCGTGTTTCTGACACTGGTATTGTTTCATGCTTGTGGACATTTTAATCTATCAACTCCCAATTATCTGTATCGTGATATTGCGACTTTCAAGTTGTACCCCGTCATTTCGTTGACATAGACTACCAGCCTGGCTTTTTAATGTTAAACTAGTCATGCCCATCACAAAGTTTATGAGTTGGACGAAAATAAAAATACCCTACCTCGTACATGAGGTGTGATAAATTTATTTTTCTGTTTTTCACATTTGCTGTTGCTAAATTTTAAGCTATGGCAAATCATAATGAAATCCAACATGACTTTCCTAAAGTAAACCGAGATCAGCTAATCACGGTTCAGGACTTGCTCGACTTCAAGCAACAGCTTATCGTTGACATTAAAAAGCTACTCAAAGAACAATCCGGGCAGCCCGGCCACCAGTGGCTGAAAGCTTTTGAGATTAAAAAAATGCTCCGGCTGTCCGAAAGTAAACTGCAATATCTCCGGGATAAAGGTCTAATCCCTTTCAAAAAACTGGGTGGTGTTACCTACTACAATTCTGAGGAAATTGAGAAGCTGATGGCTTCTGGTAAGTTGAACGATCAGATGAAAATGGCATGAAACGTAAGGCTAAACGCACCATTCCGGGACGGTCGAATGAGGTCGTGTTAGGGCGGGAAAAAGGAGCATCGACTTATGATGGTATGGGCACCTCGATGCCTCCTAATAAGGACGCAATACTGATCTATTTTGATCAAAAAGGTGAAGCCCAATTGGCGGATACGTTCTATGATGAACATGAAAATCGAGCCTGGAAAACACCAACCGGCGGCGCGATTCACAATTGGAAAGTTTGTGCTGCTGAATGGATTTACAACTATCGGCAAGAAGTGAAACGCAGGTTTCGGCAGTCCCCATTTTATAGTGAATCTATCTAAGTAATGATGCTAACCAAATCCGAATCGAGGATTTTGCATAAGGACGAGATTGCATTTTTGAGCAATCAGCAAGATAAACCGTTGTCGGACAACGGAATCTTGCCCTCCCTTCCGAAGTCAGTCCGGGGGCTCGTTAAAAATCCTCCGAAGTCGGATTTTTAGATGAGGTGAGTTATGGAAAATGAAAAAGAAAACAGGTTACGAAAGATCACCACAAGATTTAAACCTGGCGAATTTTTACTGATCGATAATCGTTTTAAAAAGACACGTTTCAGGAAGATGAGCGAGTACATTCGGTGCGTTTTATTGGAAAAGCCGATCACCGTAAACTACCGGGACAAGTCCATGGATGAGATGCTCGAAGAGCTTTCATTGCTGCGCCGGGAGCTCAATGCTATCGGTAATAATTTGAACCAGGCTGTTCGTCAGATCAACGCTGCACATGGCTCAGCAGACAATCGTTTGTGGTTATCGCTGATGTCCATCATCGGGACTAAAGTTGATCCCGCCATCGCCCAAATCAAAGACCGCATGCAAAATTTTTCAGAATTATGGTCGCAAAAATTAAAACCGGGCGAAGCATCCTCGGGGCAATAAATTACAACGAGCATAAGGTACGTTTAGGCAAGGCTGAATTAATCCTCTCACAAGGTTATTTGAAGGAGCCGTTTGACCTGTCTTTCAGCGATAAGGTGAACCGGTTGACTGATCTGACCAAACGGAATGAGCGCACTCAAGTCAACACCTTGCACGTGTCACTGAATTTTGCGGTGGGAGAAAATTTAGATAAATGGACCCTTCAGCAAATCGCCGACGAATACATGGAAGGTTTAGGGTTTGGCAAGCAACCTTACCTTGTCTATCAACATTACGATGCTGGTCATCCACACCTGCATTTAGTGTCAACTAACATAAAGCCGGATGGTGAACGGATCAGTTTTCACTTACTGGCAAATAAAGCCTCCGAGCAATCGAGAAAAAAAGTAGAGTTGAATTTTGGATTAGTCAAGGCAGAAGACCAAGGCAAACCACAACAAAACTTCAATTCTCTTTCCCTGGAACAAGTGACGTATGGAAAATCGGATACAAAGCGAGCAATTACTAACGTGGTTAATGAAGTATTGCGAACATATAAGTTTACCAGCATTCCCGAATTTAATGCGGTTCTGAATCGCTTCAACGTGACGGCTGACCGGGGTTCAAAAGAATCCCGGATGTATGAGAAAAACGGTTTGGTTTATTGGGCTTTGGATGGTAAAGGCGGAAAGATCGGCGTTCCCATTAAGGCGAGCAGTATTTACGGCAAACCGACTTTAAAGGCATTGGAAGGACGTTTCGCTTTAAATGAGGTGCTGCGCAAATCACTAAGAGAGCAACTTAAGCAAACAGTTGACGATCTGCTAAGCAAACCTATTGATAAAATAGAGTTTCAATTAAAGCTTAAGGCACAAAACATTGAAGCCATTTTTAGGCATAGTGAAGATGGCAGATTGTATGGGATAAGCTTCGTCGATCACAATGCTAAAGTTGTTTTTAACGGCAGTGATATAGGGAAGAACTATAGCGCAAACAGCCTTTCACAAATCTTCGCACAATCCGAAGCAAGCATTAAACCTGGCCATAGCGCTGACCTATCCGGCAGTAATCAATTACCTGATAATTCAGGAATAACGGGTAATAACAACTTCAACAATAGCAATTTAATCATCGAAGCCTTGTACCAGGAGGAAAAACAAGATATGGCGGCCATCGGCAGGCTACAGCAAAGAAAACGAAAGAAAAAACGCAGAGGGCATTCACTTTAAATTTTACAGTTATGCAAACAGGTGAAAACGAACAAGCATTAAGAAGGATCATTGATTTTACCCGGTTCATCAGCCTGGCAATTCTCATTCTTCATTTTTACATAACCTGCTATGCTGCATTTCAGCATTGGGGTTTGACCAAGCCGGTCGTCAACAGTATCTTACAGTCTGTCTCGAAGATGGCAGTATTTGAAAGCGTGTTATATGCAAAGTTGGCTGCGCTATGTGCGTTATTGATTTCCTTATTAGGCAGCAAGGGTAAGAAAGATGAAAAGATCAGACTTAAAACAATTGCTGCTTATGCGTTTACTGGCTTGCTGTTATACTTTGTCAGTTCAGCATTCCTCAAAGTTAATTATTCGTTATCAACCAGGGCTTTACTATATATCGGCATTACTTCGTTGGGATACTTATTGATGTTGTCAGGACTAAGTGCCTTGTTCAGAATGCTCAAATTGAAGCTGGCTGATGACATTTTTAATAAGGCTAACGAATCGTTCCCACAGGAAGAACGATACCTCGACAATGAGTATTCGATCAACTTGCCTGCTATCTACCACCTGAAAGGAAAGGCGCGTAAAAGCTGGATCAATATCATCAACCCCTTTCGCGGCACTTTGATTGGTGGTAGTCCGGGTTCGGGAAAATCCTACTTCGTCATCCGTCACATTATCACACAGCATATCCAAAAAGGTTTTGCCATGCTGATTTATGATTTTAAGTACGACGATCTGACCAGGATTGCCTATAACGCCTTGCTTCAACACGCTCACAAGTACAAGGTTAAACCGACTCAGTATGTGATCAACCTGGAACAGATCATGCACCGTGCCAATCCATTGGAGCCGGAAACCATGCTGGACATAACAGATGCGATTGATGCCAGCCGTACGATCATGTTAGGGTTAAACCGTGAGTGGATCAAAAAGCAAGGCGACTTCTTTGTAGAATCACCGATCAACTTCATCACAGCTATTATGTGGTTTTTAAGAAAGTACCAAGACGGCCGCTTTTGTACGTTGCCGCATGTCATCGAATTAGCCCAAGTCGATTACAAGGAACTCTTTGAAGTTTTGCTACAGGAACCTGAAATTGAAGTTTTAATCAATCCTTTTATTTCTGCTTGGCAAAATGAGGCGTATGAGCAGTTGGAAGGTCAGGTAGCAAGTGCTAAGATCAGTTTGGCGAGGCTGTCTTCACCTCAACTTTATTATGTGTTAAGTGGCAATGATTTTTCATTAGACATCAATAATCCTGATGAACCGAAGATCGTCTGCCTTGCCAATAATCCGCAAAAGTCACAGGTCAACGGCGCTGTCCTGTCCTTGTATATCAACCGCATTAACAAGCTGGTCAACCAAAAGAACCGCCAAAAATGCAGCCTGATCTTTGATGAGTTTCCAACTATCTACTTTAACGGCATTGACAATCTCATTGCTACAGCAAGGTCAAATAAGGTTGCCGTGACACTGGCGGTTCAGGACTATAGCCAGCTTAAAAAGGATTATGGACGAGACCAGGCAGAGGTTATTATGAACATTGTAGGTAATATCATTTGCGGGCAGGTAACCGGCGATACAGCCAAACAGTTGTCAGAGCGCTTTGGCAAGATCAACCAGCAGAAGGAAAGTGTATCGATCAATAGCCAGGACACTTCGGTGAGCCGTTCTACTCAACTCGACTTTGCGATACCCGCTTCGAAAATTGCAGGACTATCTTCGGGTGAATTTGTGGGTATGGTTGCTGACGACCCTACCAATAAGATCAGCTTGAAAGTATTTCATAACGAGATACAAAACGACCACGATGCTTTGAAGCGAGAGGAATTGGCTTACCAGCCTATACCATCGGTAAGAAATGTTGACCATGGAGACGTGTTAATGGTATATCAGCAAATAAAGGATGACATCAGAGATTTGGTTGATGGTGTACTTTCTAAAATATGTTGAAATATGTAAAAATATTGCTTAATATTTATCATGCTCAATAATACAACGTATCCGTTGTGATAATTCCAGCGCTATTAGTATTCTTTTATACTTCCGAT